>JBAZRS010000035.1:0-16249 GCA_041662825.1 Victivallales bacterium
GCATGCCCTTGAGGATATTCGAGGGGCGGGTTCTCTGGATTATGTGAAGAAAAACATTGATGAAATCAGCAAGATATCTCCGAACATGGGGTTCAGCACCGACCTTGCCCGCTACGAACCCATTCCGGGAGTATATGACTGGGATCATCTGAAGTCTTTCTTTGATGTGGCGGCGGAGCGCAATAGCAGGTTCACCCTGTATCTCTCGCAGAAATGGCCGTTCGACTGGGCGCCGGACGAACTGTACATGGATTCCCGGGGCAAGGTGCACAACACCGGCATAGTATGGGGTTATCTTGTCGGCGGATACAACTATGCCACAGGTTTGAAATCTCCGGAACTTATCGTGAAATTCAACCGCCAGCTTGCGCGCAGGTTCATCGATCATCCCGGCTTCGGGGCCTTCTACTTTGAAAACGAGCATCTTGTTTCAGACGGTTCAACCTCGCTTCCTTCTTCCCATGACTCCGGAAACAGGATGCATTTCCAGAAATTCCTCATGGAAAAATACAGGAGCATATCCTCCCTAAATAAACTTTATGGGACCGCCTATGATTCGTTTGAAGGTGTCCAGATTCCAGGAGACAACATCGCAAGATTTCCCAGACGGATCATGCGGGCGGACTTCAATCAATTCATGCTTGCGGCCGCAGAGAAGTTTGTCCTGGGGTCACAATTCAATGCTGTGCGCGGCGAGGATCCGGTGCGACCGATCCTCATATATCACATCGGCATGACGCACCCCGCATCTGACAGCTTCTACCAGAGGATCGCGGGAAACGGGGGCATGATTACCAACGGAGGAGTCCATTCCACGTTTGACCATGATACGCTAGGCGAGTCATCCGCTTCGGTTCCCGGTCTCCTCTTAAGGATGGAGCCGCATGACATGTGGAACTACGAACCCATGCAGAACGGCTTTGACGAAATGATTTTCGGCATGCTTGCAACCGGCGGACGCGGCATCAATTTCCACATATATCTTATTACGGATCTGCTCAACCGTCCGTTCAGCTACGACAAATACAGGGAGCCCTGTAAAAACGGCTATTACAAGATACTCGAAAAATGGAATGTCCTGAAGGAACTGCGTGAAACGGAGAAGCTGCATGATTCCGTAGGCATCATGAATTTCCGCAATGCATACAGCTATACCGGCGGAGCGTGGACTCCCGGCATCAGACCCCTCATGGCATCCCTGTATGTAGCCAGCCATTACGAAGTGAAGATTCATCATCCTGACGGCAATCTGGCATATCTCGACGATTCAAAAGTGATTTTCCTCATAGGTGAACTGATTGACAAAAGTGAACTTGATTTCATAAAAGCCTCGCTCAAAAAAGGCCGGAAAATCGTACTGGAGTCGTTTACCGCAAAACGAAGCTTTGATTCGCCTGATGAAAACCGGGAGCATTTCCTTCTGGAGGCGCTCGGAATCGATCCTCTCTCAGATGGCGGCAAGGTGCCGGGAATAAAAAAATACGAACATGACATCTACAAAATTTCCGGCGGCGGCGAAGTCCTGCTCTTCAGACCCCAGTTGAACGGAGGCCAGTGGAATGAGATCCTTTCTGCCGTCATGGAATGGGCTGGGAGCAGGGAGAAGACGGCGGACAGCGATGATCCGTTCATGCAAATACACACCCTCAAAGGCAAGGATTCACTATATGTCGCCACGACACACCGCGGATTCGATCAAAACGCCTATAACGGCCCGAAGGAGTGGAGCGGCAAAGTAAGAATCCTGAAACCGCTTCAGGGGGGAAAATACAAGGTGGATGAGATATGGGGGGCGAAAGAGGAAAACATAGGAGTCATGACTCCTGCGGAACTCGCAAATGGTTTTGACGCGGGAAAATATACCGAGCTCCAGATGAAGATATTCAGATTGAGCCCGGTAAAGTGATAGGAATATAATTAACTGTAAATATGAATAAGAAAGGACAGTCGCCTCATGATGAAAGAACATTTTTTATTTGGACGCCGTATCGTGCCAATGACCGCCGTCATCGTCTCGGCACGGAGAATCAGATCAAAATGACTGAAGGAATAAAAATAAAGGCTTCGATGGCTTTTGGGCAGGGACAGGGGACAATGTCCGTCGACAAAGGTGTTTATAAGATAGAGGCGAAAGCCGATTCCATGGGAGACTATGCTGAAAACTGGAAATTCAAGGGAGCGGTTTTCGACTATGTCCTGCCCGAACCCGTCCCATTGCCTTCCGAATGCGCCAAGCTTTCACTCTACATCAATTGCGACGGACCGGCGAACAAGCATGTCCAGGCAATGTTCAGGGTGCTGATCAAGGATTCACGAGGAGGAATATGGGCGGTCGGAACAAGGCTGCGTTCCGGAAGCAGCGGGGTTCCTTTCACGAAAAGTTTCGAGAGGGTTGAAACATATCCGTGGGACACGTCCGAAGGCGGACGCATAGATCCATGGGTGATGATGTCGCTGACACCGGACAAATTTGACGAATACGATGCGCCGAAGCTTCCGTTGTCGTTTGCAGGCATCAGGCTTATCCTTCCAAAGGAGTGTTCATTCTCAATGGAAGTGAAGGATCCCTCCTGCGATGGTCGCGGAGTCATGCCGGATCCGTACTGGGGCCTCAGTTCGGAAATGATCTACGGGAAACGTTTCAATCCGGGAAGGGAAGGCGGATCCGGATCCTTCCGCTACGGCTGGGGACCGTATGAATGCGGACCTTTCATTACGGCTGGAGACCTTAACCTTTCCGCAGGCAATTATTCGTATTCGTGGGAGATACTTGGCAAGAATGAATGGAATGTCATTGCATCGCGGGCGGGAACTTTCAAAGTTGCGGACGCATCATCCTCGATTTCTTTTCCCCTTCTCGCAAACGGCACATATCGTCTCAGGCTCTATGTGCGAGGAGAATCAGCCGCGAGCGGAAGCGAACAGATGCTTATTTACAATGTGATACGCAATTCCAGAGGTGAAGCGCTGCGTGAGGCGCCGATGCCTCCAAAACCGCTTTCCTTCAAGACCGACAATCCCGGACGCAATGTCTTTGAACCTGCTACACCTGTCAAAATTTCCATCACCTGCGCTCCTGACTCGGCAAAGGGGAAAACGGTTTCATGGATTGTAGAATCGTGCGATGGGAAGAAACTGAGCGAAGGCAAGAGTGATGCTGATTCAACGATTGATCTTGACCTGGGCGCATTGGCTTCCAAGGAACCAACGCTCTGGATCAGGGCTTCTCTGACGGATGGAGGCAAGGTCGTTGACGTCTGCAGAAGAGTGCTTGGCTACAAGTCGGCGCCTCAGTCCTCTGTCGCTCCGGTGGATTCCGCACAGGGTGGCAAGATCAAGCCGCTGATGAACACTTTCAGAAGGACAAAGGGCGACTGGCATGAGGGCAATACATCCATCACTACTAATTTTGAACTGACTATGAAGCAGATGCAGACTTGGTTAGACGAAGGAAAGGACATCGGATATAACATAGTTGAACTTTCAGCACCATGGTACGATCTTGAACCTATCGAAGGCGTCTACCAGTTCTCCTATCTGGACAGACTGATTGACGAGGCGAAGAAGCGCGGGTTATATGTCGTTCTCAGGGTGCATCCGATTGAAGCCGGCATACCCGGCTGGGTTGAGCGGGATCTGCAGCAGGACATGGATCACAGGGCGCATGGAATCTGGCATGGCGGATCAAACCTGATCTATTCGCCGGCCGCCGGAGTGATGCGGGAAAAATATTTCAAATACCTGAATGCACTCGCCGCACACTACCGTCAGGACCCGAAAATGCTCGGGTACACTCTGGCCAATGTCTTTTTCGATCACAGCATGATAGACTGTCCGTGGCTTGGCCAGTATGTAGACTATTCTGACGCCATGAGGCGCACATACGTGGCGGATTTGCGCAAGAAATACGGCAACGACCTGCAGGCGTTAAGCTTGGCTCACTCCAAGAACTACCGTAGTTGGGAAGATGTGGTAATCCCGAGAGTCGCACTGTCGATGGACGACAAGGGCAGGGTTTCCCCGCGTTCAGACAAGGCCATGTCCGATTATGAGGAATGCAAGGCCAATGTGCTGATGTCCTTCCGGACAGAATCGTTCAAGGCGTTGCGTGACGGTGATCCGGCATGCATCGTCGGACCGTATTCCGACCAGGCGAGGGAGTTTCTCGAATCGGCCTTTGCCAAAGACAACATATTTGTCCCCCAGGGTTCCATGGAGGATCAGTACCCGCCGTTGACACGGGGATACCTGGTTCGCTATGAACCGCACGCCAAAGTTGCGCGGACTGCGCTTACCACCGACATAGGAGTTACAAATCTCATCTTCCACAAGCCGGGCTGGAATGAACTTTTCAACTACTGGTTCCCGAACTGGAAGCTCGCCGAAGTGACACCCGACATAAAGGAGGCGGAACTGAGGCTCAAAACGTGGTTTGCGGCGATAGACAGGATGGGAGGGGCAAAGGAAAGCCTTGAAGATTCGTCTAGAATGCCGATTGTCATACAATCGCTTGAAACCCTGATCTATTCATGGCAGCATGTCCATACTTCGAGGATATATGATTATATCAGTCCCTACTATACCAAGGCGGCGATAGAGAAAGTCAGATATGACCGTATGGCCTCAGGAGTGCTGACGCCTGCGGAATTCGCAGGAAGGCCATACGTTTATGTGCCATACTGTTCCGATACTTTCACAAGGGAAAAACTCAAAATGCTGGCCGACTACGTTGAGAACGGAGGCAAACTCATAATTGAACCGACAAGCGGATTTTTCCAGCTCTCCCCTCTTGAGCCGAATGCGCTCGGTAAACTTCTCGGTCTTCCGGAAGCCGCACCTTACGAACTGAAGGATAAGAAACAGACAACCCTTGAAGCGTCATGCGCTTCCGGTTCCATCCTTGACGGAGTCAAATTAGGATTCAGGGTCAAGGAATATAAGCCCCCAACAGATGATCAGCCCGTGGCATGGATACACAGCTCTATTAAGAATTATCTGAGGCCGTGCAAGCTGGTTTCAGACGTTCCACAGGGGGCTGTGGTGGTTGCGACGGCAAATGGCGCGCCGGCCGCGATTCTGGTCAAAAAGGGCAAGGGTGAAATACTCTTTTTCTGCGGAGGAGTTGTCGAGTGGTTTGCCAGTCCGGGACTGGCTCTGAGGATCGACAATTGGGGACGCGGCAGGCCTTTGAGCGCTGAGGCGCCCAATGAGCCGGAGATACTTGCATCTCCGATGGAGAAAAAGGGGACGATGTACGTTGTCGGCCGGCGTTTCGCCAACCATGCGCTGATCAGCAAGCTCAAACAAGGTGTAACTCCGGACGAGTGCAAAACACCGAAAGAGCTTCCTGTTCTTTTCCCGCAGGCGAAGGACGGACGCTATAAGGTCACCGAGTTGTTGACAGGGAGGGATCTGGGTGTCTTTGACGCGAAACAGCTTCAGGGCAAGGGTGTGACCCTTAATCTCCTGGCGGGCGAGGGATTCCTTCTGGAGGCCGCCCCTTCTAAATGAAGGAATTACATGCTATTTTATCAAATAAGTTCGAAGAGTGAAAAATTAACAAGAAAAGGAACATGATCATGGAAAGGCATTCTCAATTATCGATCCTGACACTGGCTACAGCAATTCTTCTATCTGTCGCAACTGTGGCTCATGCCGATTTACTGTACCGTTTCCAGTTTGAAAACCCCGCCGGTGAAAAGTCTCTGGCGAACACCGGCAAACTCGGCGGTGAGGCAAAGGCCAAAAGCGTCGACGGTATTGAAAGCGAATATACCCGCAACACTCCCTCCGGAGCCGGGTTCGCCCTTTCGTTACCCATGTCCGGCAACGGACAGGGCGGTCCGCGTCTGGTGCTGCCTCAGAGCGAGGGCCTGCTCTTGCTCAACAAGCCTGATCAGGCGATTACAATCGCCGTCTGGATCAAATGGCGCGGGGCTGACAAGCATCCGTCGATAGAGCAGGGAATCGTGAATAAAATGGGATCGGACAATAAAAGCGGTTGGACATTTGCCGTCACGGATAAAGGCAATCTGGAATTCATAATCGGCGGTGTCGGCCAGAGATTCTCTGTTGCCCTTCTCCCCCTCAACGAGTGGACACATGTGGCAATGACGTTTAAAACCAGCGGAGGTCTGCGCTTTTACATCAACGGGAAGGATGTGCCTTTGGATCAGGGACTTGATCCGAATGTCTGCACGCCCAACGACGGCACCATCAATGTCGGAGTGCAGGGGCAGGAATTCTATCTGCCCGTAAACGGTACACTTGACGACCTGCGGATCTATGACGAGGCGCTGCCCGCCGACGATATTGAACTTCTGGTCAAAGAAGGCCGTCCGGCACCTGTAGCCAAATAATGAAAAGCAGTCAGAACTCAGGAGACAGGATTCAGAATTAATCCTGTCTTTTGTTTTTCTGCAAAAACCTGTTATGCAATTTACCCAAATAAGTAAGGGGAAATCCTGATGAACATCGGAAGGTTGGGCGTTTTAAATCGTACTTGGCGTGATGCTGGCTGCATACTGGCTGCCATGCTGTCGCTGTTCGCAATGAGCGGTACACAGGTACTGGCCGGTGCTGAATCGGCGAATCCGGCACGCAAAGCGGGCAAGTATGTCTTCGCACATTACATGGTCTGCTTTTGTCCGCCGGACGGCCCGGGCGCAACGGTCGCAGACTATCAGCGTGAGATTCTCAGCGCACAGCAGCACGGGATTGACGGGTTTGCACTCAATTGCGGTGACTGGAACGCAACGCCTTCGTCGTATTACAAGACCCGCGTCCTTGCGATTTATGAGGCGGCTCAGAAACTTGGCACGGACTTTAAACTGTTCATTTCCGCCGATTACGCCAGCTCCCTGTCGCTAGAAGAGACTCGAGACATGGTTGAGACTTTCCGCAATCATCCCAATCAGTTCCGCCATCAGGGCAAACCCGTTCTCTCGACCTGGGTCGGGGGCAGGAAAGAGGCGGATTTTATCAGGAAGGAATTTCAAGGAGACCGTGCGATTGTGTTCGTGCCCTGTTTTCTCTCAACCGGCAATGCGGACAGTTTCGGTCTCGCCGAGGTAAACCAGCTGGTCAGGGACTATCCTGGCATTGACGGGTACTTTTACTTCGGAGCGTCAGGGAACACCGGGATTCTGGTTGAAGGAACACGTCTTCATGCCCAGCGCTGGCACGAAAGCGGTAAGCTCTTCATGGCTTCAGCCACACCGTATTACCGCGGTCTTGGCATGAACTACCGGCTGTTTGAACGCAACGGCTTTGAAGGCATGGCCGCCCAGTGGGAGGTTGCTATCAAGAGCGATGCGGACTGGATGGAAATCACAACCTGGAACGATCTCGGCGAGGCCTCCTATGTCGGACCGGTCGGCTCGCCAGCCTATGTAAAGAAATTGGCCGCCCGATATGGCGCTATTCTTTCACACGACGGTTATTTGGATGCAAGCCGCTACTACATCGACTGGTTCAAGACAGGCACGCCTCCGGCGATTACCAGCGACCAGATTTTCTATTTCTACCGGCTGCACCCAAAAAATCTGGAAGGCGTAAACAAGCCCGGCTACAAAGGGACCGATAATCCGTCAGGGTGGAAGGCGCTCCAGGACGATGTCTATGTAACAGCGTTGTTGAAAGCACCCGCTAAACTTACCATTTATTCGGGCGAGACCAGCAAAAGCTTCGATTTGCCGGCGGGTTTACGTCATGTGCGGCTGCCTTTCGCCCCTGGTTCGCAACGCTTCATCCTTCAACGCGACGGCAAGACGCTGATCGACAAGGTCGGCGAGCATGAGATATCTGCTACAGACGCCTGGGGCAACTTCAACTACTTTTCGGGCAGCGCCCAGGCCGGAACTCTGCCACAGCCTCTCTGATTATTTTCTGATAAAGTAGCACAGACATTCCTGTCTGTGTTTTCAGATTTCATTTTCAACCGAAGCCCAGCTATTTGCAGAAAAAGAGATCGAATCACTTTTGCATTTTTAATCGCACCTCTCTTGATGCCGAATTATTTTTAATTTTATTTATCTAGGGTATTGACAAGAAAAGAATTTTATCATATAATGGATAAAAGAAGTTATTCACCTATCGAATCACTGGAGGAAAAATGCCTGATGCACGAAGGAAAAACTATTATTCCGAAGTTAAGGACAGGCTTTTCGCCGACTTGGTGAAACCGTTCCTTAAAGAAGGCGGCGCCCTGCCGTCTAAAAAAGACTTGGCCAAACGCTACAACGTAAACGTAGGCACATTGGACAAGGCGTTGCAGGAGTTATCCGTAGAGGGTTTCATCCAAAAGCGGATGGGCTCCGGCACCTATGTGCTGCCGCAGGACGGCGGAACGCAGGGTGAAATAGGCGTGTTCATGGATTGTCATCCCGTTCAGGACAGTAAGGCTGCGGAGTATTCCTGCCGGCTGGATGATGAAGTGCAGAAGGCGTTACATGCTGCCAAACGCAACTTCCGGCACTATGCGGACAGACGCCTGCCGGAACTTCGTACAAGCGCCCTCCCGATCCAGCTCATGGAGGATATTGAGCGGAAGAAGATTTCCGTCCTTATCTCACAGCAGGGCAACTGCAAGGAGCAGTTGGAGGCCGTCAAAATACCGGTCATTTCCATCGGCCATTGCTTCGGATGGGGCGAGGTCAGCCGGGATATGCGGGATGTCGGACAGCAGGCGGCAAACCTCCTTGTTGACAAGGGGTGCAAGAAGATAGAACTTATAAGTGCCATTGTGCATGAATGGGACAACGCCGAGCAGCAGGACTTGGTGAACCGTCCCTTGCGCGCCGGTATGGCCAATGCCCTGCGCCAGTTCGGCCTCCCTGCCCCCGAATGCTGGCTTTCCCCTAAAATGGTCTCCAAAAAAGAGCTTTGGCCCTATGAACACAGCATGACCGTGGAGACGGCCGGATACAATCTCTGCAAGATATTGTTCAATACGCACAATCCCGACGGCCTGGTCATCTACACAGACTGCCTGGCGGAGGGCGTAGCAAGAGCCCTCAAGGAAATGAATCTGAAACTTGGCATGGACATACAGGCCGTCGTCCTAGGAAACAGGGAGTTGGACTTTCCCTGGCTCAAGGGCTTCATGCGCCTTGACACCTCTATAGAGGAAACCGCCACAGCGCTTGTCTCCCTCGCCCTAGCCGCTGAACGCAATGAAGCCCCTAGGGAAATAAAACTGCATTCAAAATTAAACAATAAGTAAGGAGGACCAGGAGATGAAAAGATCGGCATGCGGATACCGTGGATGTCCTCCCGGGGGGAGCATTGGCAGGTTCACACTTATAGAGTTGCTTGTGGTGATAGCCATCATCGCTATTTTGGCGGCAATGCTGTTGCCGGCCTTGAAGACTGCCAAGGATCTGGCGCAACAAGCGATCTGCCAGTCGAATATGCGTCAGGTTCACCTCGGGCTATTCAACTATACCGACGACTACAACAGTTACATCCCCCCTACCAGGGTTCTACTCACCGCTACAGAAGTCATCTACTGGACCGACCTGCTGAAGACCTATCTCGGCGACAGGACGCCCGTCCTCGGCGTAGATGACAGCGCATGGTTCCACAACTGGGGGCCTGTTCCCAAAGTCCTCACATGTCCATGTCAGCAGGATGTGACCAATGCATGGAATGGCATCGGTCTTAACAACTATGCGCTCACCACCAGCCTCTGGACGACAAACTGGGTTCAGATCCATCGTGTCCGCCAGCCTTCAAAACTCATTATGTTCGGTGACGCCTTTTCTGTTCAGGGCGGTAAGGTGATGGGGGCCAACAGCTTGAACGGTGGAGCCCTGGTCAGCTGGCGTCACGGGGGCAAGTCCAACTTCTTCTACTGTGACGGGCATCAGGAACCCACAAAAATTCAAGTATTTGACTGGCTGAAATATCCCATGTTCGAGTGGCCGCTGTCTTCGCAATGACATGTCTTAGGAGGAACCGATTATTTTTGCAACCCTTAATATGAGACTTGGAGGAGAATGAATCTTGGAAAATCGTTTGGCAGGGCACTTGTACTTCAAGCAGGAATTTTGATGGCCCTTGAAATGTCAGTCACAGGCTATGCCTTTGAAGCGAAACTCAATGAACGGGGTGATGCGGGTCCGTCGGTCGCAGATAAGCTTCAGCCCGTAAAACTTGTCCTGAGCCAAAACGGATCTGCGGACAAAGCAATTCTGTCCGAAACACTCGCTGTCAGGACTTCCATCCATGTTCTTGGAGGAGGGGTGCGGGGATTTGGAGTTCTTGCGAGTTTCGCAGAACCGGGGCCCGGGAAAATACAGATCAGGAGGGCAACCTCATTTTCGAAAGGTGAACCATATACGCCGATCGCTCTTGCGAGAGTTGTTAATCCCGACGGGAAAACCGTGTCCGCAATTGAGATGACGGAACAGAAGGAGCCCGAATCAGTTTATAGTGTGGATGTTCCCAAAGGGAACGCCGGGATATGGAGGATTTCCATATCAGGGGGAAGGCAGTTCGACAGATATGAGATTAGACTTGCCGGGAGCAAGTCCTGGGGAGTCAGGGGGGAAATGTCTTTGTCTGTCAATGACAGCATTCCCAACCCGGCATATCTTTACCTTCCATCGTCAGTCAAACAAATTGCCATTGAAAGAATTGGCGGTGCTGAAGACGCAATGGAGGTTTTTGATGAATCTGGGAAGTCCCTAGGATTTCCCTCTAAAAACGCAAAAAGCGGGGAACGCCGTGTATTGCAGCTGGATGATCCTCCATCAAACTCCGTGTTGAAAATTGTCTTTAAGAATACTGAAAACATGGTGATCCTCATCGACGGGGTTCCCGGGCTTCTCTGCCCCTCTCCGGAAATAGCCCGTGATCTTAAGGGTGGCATCATTGTATCCGGAGGCATGAATACTGCCGGACCTTTACAGGCAAGGGCCAGGAACTGGATGCTCTCTTGCTCTGAAAAGGATCTTGAAGTGAAGGCGGCGGCCTTATCATCATGGTCGCCGGATAAAATCGCCAACCCGATGTCAGAAGCGCAGTTATGCGGATGTATTGTCAAACTTCCAGAGGCGTTAAAGAATCAGAATCTGGATAAGTCCGACCCGTTTTACGGTTCACCTTCAAAGAAGAACCCTGATCAGATGTCATGGGAAGCTTTCCACTACTGCCTGCTTGGGCCCTGGGACACAGCATTCTTTGCGGTTCCGGCCGCGATTGAATCGCCTATCAATCCTTATTTCAAGAACAAGGCGCTGGTCCGTCGCGTAACGCTCTCAGCCTTCTCTAAAATATCGTCACTTCAGGGTGATGAACTGTTCCGGGAGGGATTTCTCGGCATGGAAAAATCAGCACCTTATCCAATTACTCATGCGTTTTTCGCTTATGGTGCGCTTGCCGAGAATTTTGAGATGATGAAGGATCTGCTTGAGCCTGTCACCCGTGAAATCTGGCGCGACGTAGTTGTAGCAGTCGGGGATAAGCTTGCAGACAATCAGGGATATCAGTCCAACCAGTGGACACACAATCTTGCAGGGCATCTCGCCTCGTTCAGATCTACCGGGGAACAGCGCTTCCTGGGATATTTCGAACGGCAGCTCAACGCATATCTCGACTGTGCGTGGGGACCGAATTCAAAATTCGGACAGCATCCCGCAGGATTCTACCTTGAGGAGTTCGGGGCGGACGGCAATTACGACAATATGAATCTGGCATCCGTAGTAAAATTCTATTATTTATATAAGGAGTTGAAGGAGGCAAGGCCGGAGCTTGTCGGCAAGTTGGAAAAATCTATCAAAGCCAATCTGAATTTCAAGAGTTTCTTCTGGACGGAATTTGGCGGCATATGTCCGACCGCACTCAATTCAAGACGCCAGGAATCAAGTCTGATGGCTTCCAATCCTGCCGGGGATTACCTTGCCCATCGCCAGTTTGACATGGCTCTTTCCAGGACAAAGCTCAGCCCGATGCCGCCAAAAGGCACTTATCCGGCCAGTGTCTTTTCATATTACGCCGTCACCGATGAATGGGCAAGACGGCTTCTTGCGGAATTCGCAGATGGGAAAGGCTCGAGTTATCCGGCTGGAGCGATATTCCACAAAGTATATGCAGATGTTCCACTTGTTTCCAAAGAAGCCGTCATTCCATTCAAGGCGAAAGAGGGGGCATGGGAGCTTCCCGGTCTTTTCGCCAATAAGAGCAAGGGATTTTACGTTCTCGATTTCTATGATGTCGCAGGAGCGGACAAGAACCGCAAGCTCCTCGGGATGATGGGTGGCGGCCCCACAATGATATCATCCGGAGATCTCGGGCCTTTCATAATGTCGATGTCCCCTCTGACAGCGCAAAATGCTGTGAATTCGGAAGACGACCTCACTTTTTCATGCGTTTTTGCAAAAGGTGCGGACGGGAAAATTGTTTTCAGCGGCAAAGAACGCGCGGCAGGCAAATGGCTTGAAAAAGGGAAGGCATGGGAAGTGCGTTCCGATTTTATGGGCGGTGAACTGACCTGGAGATATGAATTTTCAGATGACAGCGTGTCGTTGAAGATATCACTGAAGGGGGGAACCGTTCCCGCCGCCTTCATTAATCTGCCGGTTCTGATGCGGAAGGGGATTGATCTGGAGGAGAGTTCTGGCGGCATAATCCTTAAAAAATCAGGTGCGCGCCCGGTCGAAATCAAGTTCCCGGAGAGCGCAATTCTTTCAAAGGCCGCGCCCTGCAATCCCAAAGGATATTCTGTCAGGAGATTGCAAGTTCCCCTTGCTCCGGACGGTGCCATTAAGGAGATCCTGATCACTACTGGCCGCGAGTGAAATTCAAAGCGCAAATTTAATTTTATAAAAGACAAGGAAATGCCAAGCTCGGTATTACTGGAAGTTGGAGTTGTTTGTTAAGGACTAAAACATAAAAGGGAGATCTGAAAATGAAGAAGGCAAAGTTATTGGTGGCGATTGCGTTGGTATCCGGTTCCATGGCATGGGCGGGCGAAAAGCTCGAAATCATCAAGGCGGAATACGGTGCGAAAGACAAGTGGACCGATGTCACCGCAGTGGTTAAATCCAAAATCGCTGACGGCGTGTTGAAGGTTGACGCGAGCAATGATCTTTGCGAGGATCCGGCTCCGGGGCTGGGCAAGATTTTGAAAATTACGGTCAAGGCCGGTGACAAGCAGGCGGTTTTCAAATGCGAAGAACGCAAATCAATCGAGATTAAACCGGAGATGGTCGCTCCGGCTGCAAAAGCTCAGGCCGAAGTGCGTCTGGTGATTGTCAGCGCCGAATACGGTGCAGGAACCAAGAAAGCTGATGTTACCGGAAAAGTAAAAGAAATGCTGGAGGAAGGCACCAAGAAAATCGCAGCTTCCAATGACCTGTTCGGTGATCCGGCCGAAGGCGAAGGCAAAGTCCTGACCGTCAAGTACAAATTCGACGGCAAGGAGGCGACCGTTACCGCCAATGAGAACGAAAGCCTTGAGCTTCCCTGAAATTGACAAACGCTACTGTATTGAAGATATTTCCGCATTCTCTGCGGACAATTCCGGGACAGGAGTTAATAATCGTCTCATAATAATTTAGACCCCACCGACCTTGCGTCGGTGGTGAAAGAGATTGGGTGAAGCTAGATAGCGATTACCCTAGCCTCCAATCTCTTTCACCAACGGGATAAACCCGTTGGGGTATCTATTTTATTTCGAGACGATTAGTGATCCAAATCAACAATTTGCATGATTCATGAAAACATACGATAAAGGGGAAATTCCATGAGGATGAAAATGTTGCTTGCAGCCGTTGCGATGGTGATGATGCTTGGTGTCTATGGCGCGGCAGATGCGCAGAAAGCGTTGCCAGCGTCGAGAATCACCCTCACGGGAGACACTAACCGTCCGGAGATGAGCTTCTACATTCCAGGTGAACCTGTGAAGTTGCGCTTCGCAGTTGAAGGGCTTGATCCGAAGGACAAGGATCTGGTGCTCAACGTCCGGATTGTCGACGCCAGGGGATTCGAGCTTGATCGACGTGCGCTGCAGGTTTCGTGCGACAATCCGAAGTGGGAGATAGAAGTTGACGCTCCCGTTGTCGGCCTCGGATACTACCGGGTTCATGCGGACCTGTCAAACGGGGTGACGCTCCCTCAGCTTGGCAACCGCTGGGCCGGATTCCTCACCTATGCGGTCGTGCCCGATCCTGCCACAAGAAAGGTCTTCCCGATTGATAAGACCTATTTCGGCATGCAGGGAGGTTTCAATCAGAAGGTCAATGCGCTTCCATATCTCGGCGTCAGATATGTCATGGACGGACAATTCGGATGGCCGAAGACGGAACCCGACCGACCGGGGCAGGTCACTGAGAAGCTTGCATCTGGGGCAAAAGTAAAGTTTCCCGTCCGCGATGATGAGTCGTGGAAGTGGTGCCGTATTCCGGGAAAGGACGGGGGCGC
The DNA here is from genome assembly GCA_041662825.1 of Victivallales bacterium. Taxonomy (GTDB): domain Bacteria; phylum Verrucomicrobiota; class Lentisphaeria; order Victivallales; family GWF2-50-93; genus GWF2-50-93. The sequence continues at coordinate 14,425 of JBAZRS010000035.1, forward strand.
TCCATGGACGGTATACTCCGCTGCCACCGGTATCATATGTCCCGCTCCGAAATGGGCGCAGGCCGATCCCTCCAGGTACCCTCGTCAGGGCGCATTGTCTCCGGAAGGGGAGAAGGCATTTCGCGAATACTGCCTCGCCGTCGGCAAGGCGTATGTCGCGCTTTATCCCGACAGGGAACGGCACTACTTCGAGGTTACTTGGGAGCCGTGCGTACCTTGGAATTTCAAGGGAACGGTCGATGATGTCGTGAAAATCTATGAGATTGCGTATCTGGCCCTGCACGAGGTAAATCCGAAGGCGTTCGTGATCGGACCATGTGCTGCGGGAATCGGTCCCGGCGGCCTTCAGGAGTTGGAAGAGCATTTGAAGAAGGGTATCGGCAAATACCTTGACGGCTACTCTGTGCATCCATATCATGCACAGCCATGTGAGAGCGAGGGAATTGTAAGGAATCTCCGCGCCACCAAGGAGCTTTTGCGCAAGTACATTGGCAGGGACATTCCGATATTCGGCACCGAGATGGGCTACTCTCATTGGGGAAGCGCAGGTTTTGATCTCGAACATGCCCAGCGGGTAACGCGTGAGAACCTGATTCTGCTTGGAGAGGGTTTTCAGTTTAATTTCGCCTTTTACTTCCATGATATGGGAACATCCGTTTTTTCGCATGACAGCGGTTACGGTTTCGTGCACAACTTAATTCCGGGATCGCCGTTCGGTCCGACAAAGGTGAGCCCGAAACCTGCAGCTGCGGCGTATTCAGCGATGAGCTGGATTCTCGAGGGACATCAGTCGGCTGGCGCCATCGAATGGCTTGGAGACACAGCCTGGGGATACGCATATGAGAACAGCGACGACGTGGTGCTTGCCCTCTGGGATTTCGGCGGCCAGCAACGGCAGGTGTCGATCCCGGTTGGTGTTCCGGAGGTCGAGTTGTTTGACTGGATGGGTAACGTTTCCAAAGTCAACGCCGCCGAAGGCAGTCTTAGCGTTACGCTCGGGCAGGAACCGATCTATATTCGCGGAGTTTCACGTGATATCTGGGGTAAAAATTCCGTCAGGCCTATTACGCTGTCGGGGGAAAGGCTTACCGGTTTCCCGGGGGCGCAGACTAAACTCTCCGGCAACATACGCTGTCCCGTTGCCAACAAGCCGTTCGAAGGGAATCTCGTTATGGAGTCGGACGCAAAGTCCGGCATCCGGAAAGCCTCGGTTCCCGTTTCACTCGGAGCCGGAAAGACTGCTCCAGTTTCATTTGTCCTCGACGTACCGCCCGATACGGGGCGCGGTTCCTACCCTGTCAAACTGGTGCTGGAAGACAGGAGCGGGCGAAGTGTCGCCGCCAACGGTATGCGCCTAGAGATCGAACCGCCTGTCGCCGTGGAAAAGATAGCTCCAGTCTTAAAACCGGATGGGACAAAGGGACTTGCTGTCACACTCAAGGATTCGCAGGGCAAAGGGCTTGAAGGAATTATAAAGGCGCGGGTCGAACGGATTCCGGAGTCCGAACTATCCTCTGCATTCTCGTTGGGGAAGAACGAGATGAAGACGTTCACCTTGGATTATGCGGAACTCGCAGTCTCGCCGATCACCTCGTACGACGCCGTTGTCAGCCTCGCACTGAAGAACGGCTACTCATTCTCAGAGAGGGCGCGGGTCAACTTCCTTGCAGCTGCGAAGTTCGCAAAATCACCGGTCATCGACGGCGACCTTGCAAAATGGAAAGATGTGCCGGCAGTCGAGTTAAAAGGCCTCGGAAATGTCGTACGCTCTCCAAAGTATTACACAGGAGAGAAAGCCAAGGTGAAGTTCGGTTGGGACGAGAAG
>JBAZRS010000036.1:0-16242 GCA_041662825.1 Victivallales bacterium
TGCGCCTTGTTTTCCTGGGTCATGCCGGTGCAGGTGTCGGTGACTGTCAGCTGGACGTAGCGTCCGGGTGTCACATCGCCGTGCTGGCTGGCATAAGACTCGTCCAGTTCTGCGTTTGCTGTCTGTATGGTGAGCGTGCCGCCCCCGGGCATGGCGTCACGGGCGTTGACGGCGAGATTGGTGATGACCTGTTCGAGCTGGCCCGGATCGGCCTTAACGCGGCCCAGGGCCGGATCGAAAGTGGTTGTGAGCAGGATGTCCTCGCTGATCAGGCGGCGCAGCATCTTGCTCAGGTTCGCGACGAGATCGTTGAGATCCAGGATTTTCGGTTTGAGCGTCTGTTTGCGGCTGAATGCCAGCAGTTGCTGCGTCAGCGCCGTCGCACGTTCCCCTGCCGCATATATCTCCTCTATGTTCCTGCGCAGCGGATCGTCCGGGCGCACGGCCTTAAGCGTCATGTCGCTGTAGCCCATGATGGCAAAGAGGAGGTTGTTGAAGTCATGGGCGACACCGCCGGCAAGACGCCCGACGACTTCCATCTTCTGGGCCTGGCGGAGCTGGTTTTCAAGTTGGACGACGCGGGTGACATCGCGGTTTACGGCGACATAGTTGACGATTTTGCCCTCGGCGTCCCGGACGGGTGAGATGGTTGATTCCTCCTCGTAGAAACTGCCGTCTTTGCGCCTGTTGATGAAATTCCCTGTCCAAACCCCGCCTGCGGCCAACGCCGCCCTCATCTGGCGGTAGAACTCCGGCTCCTGCTTTCCGCTCTTGAGGAAACGCGGGTTTTTGCCTATGGCCTCATGTCTGGCGTATCCAGTTGTTCTCTCAAACGCAGGATTGACATACAGGATAACCGCATCGGCATCGGTGATCATGATCGTTTCTGCGGCCTGTTCCACTGCCGCAGCCAGCCTCCTCAGCGAACCTTCCGCCCGTTCACGCGCCCACAGTTCGACACGGAGCAGACCTGACAGCAGCAGCGCCGTCACGAGCACAAAAGCCCAGCCCTTATACATTGACCACTGCGTGATGGTGGCGGGATCGGTCACGAGAACGGACAGGAGCCAGTCGGACAGGAAGATCCATAGGCCGGCAAACAGGATATAGGGCAGAACCACCCGTGATATCGTTTTCATCATTGACTGATTCATTTCGGAATTACCTTTTATCAAGTATTTCACGAAGCTTAATACCTAGGGTATGCAGGGAAAGGGGCTTCTGTATCAAGTTGTTATTTGCCTTCACCATTTCATTGGCAGCCGACGGTTTGGTATAACCGGACATGAAAAGCTGTTTTATTCCAGGTAGCAAATTCTTCAGATGATTTCCCAGCTCATACCCGTTCATTCCTGGCATCACGACATCCGAAAGCAGAAGATGAATCGTTTTTTTATGGTTTTCAGCAAGTTTCAATGCTTTTTTCCCGTTGGAGGCCGAAAGAACTGAATATCCGATTGACTGAAGAAAAGACTGAAGCATCATGCGAATGCTCTCTTCATCCTCCACGAGCAATATGGTCTCATTCCCTACAGGGATGATTACCATATCCTGTTGCTCCTCATTTAACGCGCCTTCACCTGCAGCCTGTGGAAAATAAATCCGGAACTGTGCCCCTTTCCCGGGTTCGCTCTGAACATCAATAAAACCGTTGCTCTGTTTTACGATACTGTAAACGGTGGCCAGTCCCAGTCCCGTACCTTTGCCTACTTCCTTAGTTGTGAAGAATGGTTCAAACATGTGTTCCTTGACTTTGTCATCCATTCCGCAACCGGTGTCGCTTACCGAAAGCATCACATAATGTCCTGGCTTAATGTCCTGGTGATGTCCAGTGCGGTTTGTCTCGTCAATTTTGACATTCTCAGTTTTTATGATTAATGTTCCTCCTTCAAGCATTGCGTCTCGGGCGTTTACAACCAGATTCATTATAACTTGCTCGATCTGACCGGGATCCGCTTTTATGTGCCAGAGATCCGCCCCTCCTATTATTGTCATGCCTATACTTTCCCTTACAAGCCGTCTCAGCATCTTGCTCATGCCTGAAACAATCGTGCTGACATCAATTATTTTTAACTCCATTGGCTGGCGCCGGCTGAATACAAGAAGCTGGCGGGTCAGCGATGAAGCCCGTTCTCCGGCTCGCATTATCTCTTCAACTTTTGTGCGTTGCCCGGCTTTCAGGTCTGGATCCCTGATAAGCATCTCTGAATATCCGTTGATGACCGACAGCAGGTTGTTGAAGTCGTGGGATATGCCGCCCGCCAACTGTCCCACCGCCTGCATTTTCTGAGATTCCCTGAGTTGCAGTTCCAACTTGTTTTTTTCCTCCTCCGCCTTTTTCCGCTCAGTGATGTCGCGTTCCAATTCGCGGTTGGTCTGCTCCAACTGTCCCATCTTGGATTCCAGCTTTCGGATGAGCGTTTCATTGTATTGCTTCAGGAAATCACCTTTTTCCTGTTTCGGCGCTTCGAGCCGTACTCTGTCCGTCTGGACGGGTGAACTTTCGGCCTGCTGAATGACCTCCCGGATTGTCCGCATGAAAACCTCAGGCTCCTCCGGTTTGACGAGGAATTGCTCCGCGCCAAGTCTGAGCGCAAATTCGCGGTCCCTGTCATCGGTGTAGGTTGCGGTGTAGAAAATAAACGGGATGTTTCGCAGGCGTTCATCCTGCTTCCATTCACGACACAGTGTAAATCCGTCCATTACCGGCATCAGGATGTCGCTGATGATAAGATCCGGCGGATTCTGACGCGCCTTGGTCAGCGCGTCAACCCCGTTTGCGGCGGTAAACACCTGATATCCGTTACCGCCAAGAAGAACCTGAAGTTGATAAAGGTTTTGCTCGTAATCGTCCACGACGAGAATGTTCTGTTTCATGATATTCTCCTTTCAGATATGGATTGGTAGAGTTATGTGGAATGTGCTCCCTTTGCCCGACTCGCTTTCCATCCCTATCGTTCCGCCTAGCCGTTCCACCAAACGTTTGCAGATGGACAACCCCAGACCCGTTCCCTCATGCTGGCGAGTAAGGCCGGTGTCAAGCTGGCGGAAGGGCTGGAACAGCTTGTCCATATCCTCACCCTTGATGCCAATGCCGGTGTCGGCCACGGAAATACGAACTGTGGACTGCAAACTGTTGTCTGTTCCGTGAGCCATCTCTGCAGTAAGCGTGATTTTTCCCTGTTCGGTGAACTTGATCGCATTGCTCAGCAGATTCAGAAGGATCTGCTCGATGCGCCGTCGATCGCTGGTGATTTCTCCAACGTCCGGTGCAAGTTTTACAACCAGAGGCAGCAGCTTCTTATCTGCAAGGGGGGTCACCGTGTGCACAACCTTCTGAACGGACTCGCGGAGGTCGAACTTGGCGTTGGATATCTCGATCTGTCCGGCTTCTATTTTGGAGATGTCCAGGACATCGTTGATAAGGGCCAGGAGGTGCTGTCCGCTGTCCTTGACCATACGGAGCTGCTTGGTTTGCTCCTTGTTCAACGGCCCCACAATGTCCTGCAACAGCAGGCCGGTAAAGCCGATGATGGAGTTGAGCGGAGTACGCAGTTCATGGGACATGCTGGCCAGGAAGGCCGACTTTACGCGGTCGGCGGATTCTGCACGCTCCTTGGCCGCCGCCAGCATCCGTTCGATTTCCAGCCGCCTCCTTATTTCCTTTTTGAGCCGGTACGTCCACACCAGGATTGCCACAAGGATCAGGATCACCACTGCCGCGATCCGAAGGCCGATTCGCCAGGCGATGCGCGGCTCGATGCCGGACTTATACTCCACTGCGGAAATCCAGTTCTGTTCTATCGTCCGCTGTTCCTGGGATGTCACCAGTTCCAGTCCTTTGTTTAGGATTGTCGTCAGTTCAGGCCAGTCCTTGCGGATTGCGAAATTAAGGGTTCCCAACTCCAGAGAGGCGGGAGCGGCCACCTTCAGATTGATAAGATTGAGCTTCCTGATCCAGTAAGCGGCGGAATCAAGTTGGGCTACAACTGCGTCCGTTCTGCCGTCCGACAGGGCCAGCAGGCAATCTTCAAGCAACGCATACGTGAGCGGTTTGATAGAACTGTTCTCCCGCAGGAAATCCTCATTGGACGAACTCGCCTGCACCCCGACTCTCAGAGATTTGATGTCAGACAGATCCGAAATGAACGGCATGTCGACCCTCGTAAGAATCACTCTCTGGAATCGGACATACGGTTTGGAAAATATCGCAAACCTGGCTCTTCCTGCAGTATAGCTCACGCATGGCAACACGTCAATCCGCCCATCTTGCAAGCCGGCAACTGCGTCTTTCCAGGCAATCCCCTTAACCATCTGCAGATTCAAGCCGAACCGTTCGTTGAAAAGTCGTACGTAATCGGAGGAGATGCCCTGGTGCTCACCATTCTTGCCCCGAAACTCGAACGGATAAAACTCGGGATCAATGCCCAGGCGAATCTCGGGATGCTTCTGTATCCAATCCCGCTCATCTGCGGACAGAACTGTCTTCCAATCGGTCAGATTCAGTGCATCCTTCCCGTGCGGTGTCCCGTAAAGATGCGTGTCTATGGCCTTGTAATAGAACGAAAGCGGATCTTCCTTGAGTGCACGCAAACGCACGTCCAGGCGTGATGCCAGTCGTTTTCCCAGGGGAGCATCCTTGGTGAAAGCGAAGCGCAGCTGGGCGGGGCCAAACAGGACAGGCGAACGGATCACATTGAATTCCTTCTCGAAATAGGTTCCGAAAATGTTGTTAACCACTCCCGCATCCGCTTCTCTCGCAGCCAAAGCTTTGAAGACGTCCCGGTAAGATGAGCACTCCACATACTCCGTGGCAATGTTGAACTGGCCCAGAAGTTGGCGGATGCTGGAACTGCCCACATCATAAACGCTTCCCTTCATCAATGCGATCCGCCGTCCGGAAAGATCAAGAAAAGACTGTACCTTGACATCCGGACGTGTATAAATGGATGCCCAGCTTATCAGCACGGTTTCATCATTGAAATCAAACTTTTCCATCCTTTCATCCGACAAGGCGACATCCATCATTATGTCGATGTCGCCGCCGGCCAGGCGATCCATGCATTCCTGCCAGGTGCCCGGACGGTATTCCAGTCGCCATCCTTCCTGCCACGCGATATGTTCCAGAATAGCCGGAAAAAACCCGGTTACCCTTCCATCTGCATTAGTGAAAACCTTGGGCAGGTTTTCGTATACGCCGGCCCGAATGGGAACTTGCGGCTGTTCAGTGTCAGCTTGCGCCTCTCCCCAGAGAAAGACCAGGAGAAAAAAAACGCGCATGGCTGCCAGCCCGGATCCCCGCAGAATATTAACACAGCATCTCATTGGTAAATTTCTTCCATATATTCAGATGTTCACGAAGGGCTAATTACTCTCCAGCATTTTTCTGATTTTAACGCCAAGACCATACAGCGAAATGGGCTTCTCTATTAAATTACTGTTCATCTTCATCCTCCACGAGCAATATGCTTTCACTGCCCCCGGGTATGATCGGATCATCCTGTTTCACTTCATCTGCGGAGTTTTCACGGGCGATCTGGGGAAAATAGATTTTGAAACTCGTCCCGATTCCGACTTTGCTTTGAATGTCAATATATCCATTGCTTTGTTTTACGATACCGTAAACGGTGGCCAACCCCAATCCCGTACCTTTGCCGACTTCCTTGGTTGTGAAGAACGGTTCAAACATGTGTTCCTTGACTTTACCATCCATGCCACAGCCGGTATCGCTCACTGAAAGCATCACATAAAGGCCCGGCTTAATGTCTGGATGATGAACAGAGTTGTTTTTTTCGTCAACTTTAACATTCGCAGTTTTAATAGTTAAAGTTCCTCCGTCAATCATTGCATCACGTGCATTTACAACCAAGTTCATTATCACCTGCTCGATCTGGGCGGGGTCTGCCTTTATATGCCAGAGATCCGCCCCTCCCACTATTATCATGCCAATACTTTCCCTCACAAGCCGTCTCAGCATCTTGCTCAAGCCTGAAAGAATCGTGTTAATATCAATGATTTTAAGCTCCATTGGCTGACGCCGGCTGAACACAAGGAGCTGGCGGGTCAGTGATGAAGCCCGTTCGCCGGCCCGCAGTATTTCTTCAATTTTCAGGCGTGTGGAGGCATTCAGGTCGGGATAGTTGAGAACTATCTGCGAATATCCGTTGATAACCGAGAGGAGATTGTTGAAGTCGTGCGATATGCCGCCTGCCAGCTGTCCCAATGCCTGCATTTTCTGAGATTCCCTGAGCTGCAGTTCCAGTTTGGATTTCTCCTCCTTGGCCTTCTTAAGCTCAGTGATGTCGTGCTCCAGTTCGCGGTTGGCCTGCTCCAACTGCAACATCTTCGATTCCAGCTTCCGGACAAGAACTTCATTGTACTGCTTGAGAAATCCATCACCCTCGTCCTGTGTCGCATCACCCATTACGGAAACGGCTCCCGCAGTGGGCTTAACCTTCCATATGACTTCCCAAACTTTCCGTATGAAAACATCAGGCTCCTCCGGCTTGACGAGGAATTGCTCTGCACCAAGGCTGAGCGCGAATTCACGGTCCCTGTCGTCGGTATAGGTTGCGGAATAGAAAATAAACGGGATGTTTTTCAGGCGTTCATCTTTCTTCCATTCACGACACAACGCAAATCCGTCCATTACCGGCATCAAAATGTCGCTTATGACAAGATCCGGCGGATTCTGACGCGCCTTGGTCAGCGCTTCAGCCCCATTGGCGGCGCTAATGACTTGATATCCGCAGCCGCCCAGAAGAATCTGGAGCTGATAAAGGTTCTGCTCGTTATCGTCCACTATGAAAATGTTCATGACTTCATCCCTTCATCCGCTTTGCAGGCTTTCAGATAATTATCGATTTCACTCTTGAACGTGTCCGGATTAATCGGTTTTTCGATGTAGCCGTTGCAACCCGCTTCCAGAGTCCGCTCGCGGTCGCCGACCATCGCGTAGGAAGTCACCGCCACTACAGGCACATCTTTCAATGCAGGATTCTGCCGTAGTTCCCGCGCCACGGCATAGCCGTCCATCAACGGCAACTGGATATCGAGCAGAATCAGGTTAGGCTTGATCCGAGAGGCCAGAGCAATACCTTCGGGCCCGCTTCGGGCCGCTTCAATTTTATAACCGCCCTGTTCCAGCAGAAATGTCTCAAGATAAAGATTCTGTTCGTTGTCTTCAATAATAAGAATGGTGTGTTTCATTATGTTCTCCTTTCAGGATGAATCGGCAGTGTGATTTTAAACGTGCTCCCTTTGCCCCACTCGCTCGCGACTTCAATCGTTCCGTGCAGCCGTTCAATCATCCGCTTGCATATGGCCAGGCCCAGCCCTGTTCCCTCATACTGGCGCGTAAGGCCAGTGTCAAGCTGGCGGAAAGGCTGGAATAATTTATCCAAATCCTCAGTCTTGACGCCAATACCGGTATCAGCTACGGAAATGCGGACTGTTGGCTGCGGACTGCTGGCTGCCCCAGACACTATTTCCGCAGTCAACGTGACTTTTCCCCTCTCTGTAAACTTGATTGCATTGCTCAACAAATTCAGCAGAATCTGTTCGATGCGCCTACGGTCACTGGTAATCACGCTCACATCAGGAGATATCTGTACAATCAACGGCAATTGTTTCTTATCGGCTAGAGGTGTTACTGCCTGCACGATTTTTTGAATGGATTCGCGCAGGTTAACCTGCAGATTTGCGATCTCAATCTGTCCGGCTTCAAGCTTGGAAATGTCCAGTACGTCGTTGATGAGGGCCAGAAGGTGCTGTCCGCTATCCTTGACCATGCGGAGTTGCTTGGTCTGTTCTGCGTTCAGAGATCCGGCCAGGCCCTGCAGCAGCAGACCGGTGAATCCGATGATGGAGTTTAGTGGCGTACGCAGTTCGTGGGACATGGTGGCAAGGAACGCGGATTTCACGCGGTCGGCGGATTCAGCGCGATCCTTTGCGGCCGCAAGTTCGGCAGTGCGCTCTATTACACGTTGTTCAAGGCCAGCCTTGATCGCCTGCAACTCTTCCACGGCCCGTTTGCGTGCAGTGATATCCAGACCGATGCTCAGGATTTCCGCCACCTGTCCTTTCTGGTCAAGTACAATCTTGTTGGTCCAGGCTATCCAGACACGCTCGCCATTGCGGCGCATGTTTTCATTGATGTTTTGCTCAAATGCCGACGGGTTTGAGCAGATTTCATCCATCAGTTCATGCAGGCTCCGACCGCCGCTTTCGCTTTCCGGAACAATAGTGTCCATTACATGGCGGCCACATATCTCAGCTTCCGTGTAACCGAAGAAGTGTTGGCCGAACTCGTTCAGGAAAGTGATTCTCCCGTCGCGCCCCCAGCGTAGGATGATGCTGTTTGCGTGCTCCACAAGTTCACGGTATTTCCTTTCGTTTTCGCGCAAGGCCTTTTCAACTTGCTTTTGGTCGGTCACATCCCGAATGGTCTCTATCGCACCGCACCGGCGCCCCTCCCGGTCGAAGAAGGGCGATGCCGCTCCCCAGAGATGAGCGCCTTTGCCGTCCCGCAGGTACGGAATGTAGGATTCGGCAAAAATCATATCCCCCTTTCTCTGGACATATTTATAGATGGCCTCCATTTCCGACGAAGGCATATCCAGCAGATCAATCAGAATAGGACGCCGCTCGCCAAAGAACGGTTCGGCATATGCGTAGTCTCCCTTGCCAAGCAACTCCTCCTTCTTCACGCCTGTCATTATTTCACATGCACGGTTCCATTCTATGACCCGTTTGTCCTGGTCGATCACAAATGTGGCGTCGGGCAACAACTCGATGATGTCCGCGAGACGCTGTTCTGCAGCCTGCCTCGCAAGTTCGGCCTGCTTGCGTTCGGTAATGTCCATCTGAATGCCATCCCACAAGACCCGTCCGTCGGCCAGCAGGCGCGGTGCGGAGCATAGCTGTACCCAGCACAGTTCACCCCGTGCGTTCCTGATGCGCGCTTCGACATTGAAATCCGTTAGGCTACGGAGCGAGGCTTCCTCGACTTCCGCCACCTTTGCCCGATCCTCTTCGACTATTTGACCATACAAAACACCCGGATCCCCCAACACAGCTTCCGGTTTCACCCCGTTAAGCCGTTCGACACCGGCGCTTACATAGATAAAACGCTGTCGCCCGTCAAGCTCGCGAATCACCTGATACATCATCCCATTGGGCAAATTGTCTCCCAGCCGGCGGAGGCGCTCTTCACTCTCACGCAACATTTCTTCGGCGCATTGATGTTCAGTACGTGTGCGCAGAGCGGTGATGCCATATGCCAGATTGGCTGCCAGTTCCGTGAGCAAAACCAGTTCTTCGGCGTCAAATGCATCCGCAACTGCAGCATAAATCATCAATGCCCCAAACGTATGACCATTGCCAGTCAATGGAAGAGCTGCCGAAGAGGTGTAGCCGCGGCGGATAGCCTCCTCGCGCCAATGCCCGAAGGCGGGGTCGCTGGGAATGTCGCGCGCTATGACTGGGTGTCCGGTACGGATAGCCGTACCTGTCGGACCTCGTCCGGTTTCGGTGTCGGCCCAGGAGATACTTACGGTGTCTAGGTAGCCGTCCCCGAAACCGGCCTGGGCAACAGGGTTGACGGACTTTGCCTCATCCTGTTCGACAGAGCCGACCCACGCCATCCGGTAGCCACCGTAGTTTACCAGCAGGTCGCATATTTTCTGAAGCAACTCAGTTTCAGTTGTGGCGCGTATGAGCACCTGATTGCATTCGCTGATCATGCGGAGAGTGCGGTTTGTCCTGTGCAATGAATTTTCAATCTGTATTCGCTCCCCCCATTCCTTGCGCAAGAGGAAAAACAAGAGCAGCGATGTGACCAGTACAAAAAACCAGCCCATGTAAATGAACCATTGCGCATGTGCGGCGGGATCGGGCAGGAGAACTGACAACAACCACTCGGACAGGAAGATCCACAAACTTGCGAATAGGATAAAGGGCAGAACTACCCGGGAGATCGTTTGCATCATTGCGCGTTTCATTTTCTCCCTCCAGATTACCGTGGGATCAGGGGACGGAAATTAAACCTTATCCGCTCTAAAGATTAACCACTCCGCATGTGAAAATCAAGGATCTTCTGAAAATAAAACCCATTACTGCTGAAGAAGGTTTTTGTATTTGTCCCTTATCAGATTATATTCTGAAGCTTAACTGATTGGCGGATTAATGTGTCAATCCTAAACGGAGGGGCGGATGTGACTTGCCTGACCTGGCACATGAGCCGTGTTTAAGATAAAAAATGTCTCGGGGAGGGGTGAATATGAAGATGAATGCGCAGGTTGCGATTTTGATGGGAAGCAAAAGCGATCTTCCAAATCTCAAAAGGGCGTTTGAGCTGCTGAGGGATTTCGGTGTGCCTTACACGGCAAGGGTGATTTCAGCCCACAGGACCCCTGTGGCGGCCGAGAAATTCGCGTCCGGAGCCGAGAAGGACGGCGTAAAAGTGATCATCTGCGCGGCCGGAATGGCGGCGCACCTCGCCGGGGTTGTCGCCTCCTATACCACTCTTCCCGTTATAGGCATACCCATGGCGTGCGAGCCTTTCAACGGTTTGGACGCCCTTCTTGCAATGGTGCAGATGCCGCCGGGAATTCCCGTCGCAACAGTCACCTCCGGCAAATCAGGGGCGGACAACGCGGCGCTTCTGGCGGTTTCAATTCTTGCGCTTTCGGACTCATCCCTGTCGGTAAAACTGAAGGATTTCCGAAAGAGACAGACTGAAAAAGTAATGGCAGCCGATGCCGAACTTCAGGAAACTTTAAAAGCCGGAAATATTCCCGTATGAAGAATTTCCAGCTTTTCCTTATTTTGCTTTTCTCATCTGCCGCTTCCGCCGGGCCTGTTCAAATTCAGGCGCACGCTGAAGAGCAGGCCGCCCACGGACCTGAACATAAGATCAGCGGGGATGAAGTCCTTGGCAAAGCCAGCCAGTTCCGCAAAGAGATATTGCGCAAGGCCAATGAGATAATTGCAGAGGTTGAAACCAACTATCCTTCGGCAATAGCCAAATACACGCCTGCGGACATGGAGAAGACTGTTAAATCGCTTGTTTCATCACTGAACTCCGGAATTGAATATCTCGGCACAGAAGATGCGGCCTTGTTCAAGGACGAAATGAAAAAAGACGCTGTCCCGTGTCCGGCGATAATCATAGCGTCGCAGAAAGTGCTTTACACGAGAATCGACGAATTCAATCCTGTGAACTTCGCAAAGCTCAGGGAGGACTGCGAGAACACTGCGAGACTCGCAAACAAACCTGCAGGACTGATAATCGATCTCCGTGACTGCCAGGGATACGATTATGAGAGCTGCATCAGTTCACTTGCCCTTTTCTGTCCGCCCGAAAAAGTTCCAAGGACTGAAGACATCGAAATCCCCAAAAGAGCTCTTGCAATCCCGGTTATCATGCTTGTTGGAAATAAGACCAGGGGCGCCGCCGAGATCTTTGCCAGGCTGATGCTGGAGAACGGGCAGTGCCTGATCTCCGGGGCCGGGACTGCCGGTTCTCCATTTTTCAAGAAGAAAATAGTACTCAAATCGGGAAACTGCCTGCTGATCCCCTCTGTTCCCAATTTCCTCTCCGGCATTCCGGTAGCCCAGGTCATTCCCACGATCAGCACGGCGGCATACCCCCAGATCGCCTACGAGAAACTCTCAGGTAGCGCCGGAAGCGAGGAATCGGACAAATGCCTTCAAAGGGCCATCGACCTTTTAATCTCCCTCGACGCACTTCACAAAGACCAGAAAAACCATGCAAATGAAAAACCTAAGTCTAAATGATCCGTCTGCTGATGAATCCCAGATAATCGAGGAATGCGCCAAAATGTTGAGCCGCAGGGGGGCTGTCCTGCTTCTCCCCACGGAAACGGTATACGGATTCATGTGCCGCTGGGACGATTCAGAAGCCAGGGCCCGGATTTATAATATGAAAAAAAGGAGTTCGGACAAACCTTTCCAGATGCTCTCCTCCTCAATTGCGCAAGCTGAAAAGGAAGGGTTGATCCTTGATGGCGAAGCAAAGAAAATCGCCGAAAAGTTTTTCCCCGGCCCCCTTACTCTCGTGGTGAAAAACAGGAACGGCGGAACGACTGGTCTCCGCATTCCAAATCATCCGTTTATGCTGAAGTTCATAGGAGAAATTGCTTTTCCCCTGGCCGCGACAAGCGCAAACATCTCCGGGGAGCCAGCATCCCTGACAGTAGAGGACGCCTTGAAAAATCTCGAAAGCCTTCCTGATATGGCGCTAGACTCGGGGAGAATAGAGGAGGGGGCTCCCTCAACTGTAGTAGACGCCAGCTCAACCCCATTCAAAATCCTGCGCCCGGGCCCGATCGGGGAAGAAGAATTAAGACTAGCAGTGAAAGCCTGACTTACGGGAGAAATAATTTGATCGTATGGGAAATTGTATTTTTGACAGGATAACAGGATTAAACTGATTTAAATACTAAGTTGCAATTAAAAAGAACGGCAACAGCCCAGTCATCCGACGGGGTGTAGCAAGTGCCGTTGCTACAACAAATCCCAGCTGTAGCCGCGTCACTCTGCTGACGCGCTCTTTTCCTGATGAATGCAATTTCCTGTAAATATCCTTGGAATCCTGTTATCCTGTCAAAATATCTTAAGTTCAGGCGCAGCCGGTTAAGCCTAAACAATGACTTGCTATTGAGTGACAATAGTGTACACTATTGGGTGACAATGGAGGTATGCCATGAAATTCTTAAGTGTCCGCGATTTGAGGGGAAAATCGGCTCGCGTCTGGCGGGAACTGCAGAATGAAAGGGAAATGATAGTCACCAGCAACGGGCGTCCGGTGGCACTGCTTACTGCTGTTGACCAAAGCAATGTAGAACAGTCGCTGTCGGCGTGGAGACGTGTCAGGGCCACTCAGGCGATCTCTGGCATCCAGCTGGAATCCGTACGAAAAGGCACCGATCGTTTATCGATGTCCGATATCGACGCGGAGATTGCGAAAGTCCGGCAAGGACGGCGGAAACCGGCAAAATGAAAATCGTACTTGATACGAATGTGCTGGTCTCGGGACTGCTCACTCCGTTTGGTAATTGCGGGGAAATAATCCGCATGCTGACTTCGGATGAGATTACCCTGTGTGTAGACTCGCGAATCCTGGCGGAATATGAAGAAGTGATTAACCGCCCTCAATTTAATATTGATCCGAAGAAGACTGCAACAGTTATCGAATACATTCAGACGTCGGCCGAAACACATGCGACTATACCCCTCGACCGGGCTTTGCCGGATGAGGGGGACAATCCATTCATGGAGGTTGCGCTTTCTTCTGGTGCCGAGTGTCTCGTCAGCGGAAATCTCAAACACTTTCCAGAGTCCCGTCGAGCCGGAATGAGGGTGTTGGCACCCAAGGAATTCCTAGATTTTTTCAAGAAGCGCAAGTCACGCTAATTCCAAGCGTCCTATTCCGGAACAACTGCCCCGTGTTTCCTGAGGAGAGCGTGAATATCGGCAAGCGGCAACTGCTCCGGGTCGGTGTTTCTTTTTGCGGATAACGCGGCCATCGCTCCGGCCGCCTGACCCATCGCCATACAGGATGCCTGGACTCGGTACGCCGAGTTCGCTTCCCTGTCACCGGAGACATGTCGTCCAGCGGCAATCAGGAAGCTGCTGCCCTTCGGCAACATTGCCCCGCGCGGTATGGTCGGAACTATCCCCTTGTTAAGATGGCGGAAAATCAATCCTGAACCTTCCTCCGTATGCACATCTATCGGGTAGAAACTGTAACAGACCGCATCCGGCCAGCGTCTTCCACTTTCATAATCCTGGATAGTAATATATGATTTCCCGTCAATGACAACGGTTTCCCTGACACCGCATTCCGGGGCTAAAAAGGACAACTCAATCTTATCCAAGCCGGGCTGCCCCTTCAACCAGCGATAGATTTTCAGGATCAGGGTGCGTCCGCCCAGTTCCTGGGCTGTTTTGCCTTTGCTGCCGGCGGCGTCAAAACCGCAGACATGATTTGCATTTCCCCCATGGCCACGCAGGAAGCTGATCAGTCTGTCCGCGGCATTTTTCCCTCCCCATCCGAAATCGGATTCTTCAAAATAACCTTCCCCTGCCGCCGTGCCGTATGCAGCCCTCAACGTCTCCAGGTCCAGTTTCTCGAAGTCATATCCTTTCAATGAAAACACGTAGGTGGCGGGCTGGAGGACAGGCTGCCTCAATAGGGGGAATCCGGCAATCTGCACGGCATTGGCATCACCCGTACAGTCGACAAGCACCTTTGAAGAAATATCCAGAAGACCTTCCTTTGTGCACAGGGTGAGTTTCCAGCGGTTCCGGACGCGCCTGGCTTTCGCAAGCATGGAATGGAGGAGGATGTCAACGCCGGCGGAGGCCGCTTCTTCATCACAGATAAGCGTGTACAGGGAAGGGTTTATTCTGATATGGTGCTGAATCGGCAGATTTGCGAAGTCCGCAGGGGGCGGATGGCATTTTCCTTCCTCCTCCAGGGTTTTGACCACGAGCTCCCAGCCGATTCCGGATATGATTTGTTTTCCCCAGGCGAAGAAGATTCCCGGGAAATTTACCGCTCCCATGGTGATTGTCCCGCCAAGCATCCCGCATTTCTCAATGAGCAGGGTTTTCGCGCCGGCCCGGCCAGCCTGTATTGCGGCGACAACACCGGCTGTCCCGCCACCAATTACAATTACATCATAAGATTTACTTTTCATTTGTCTGTCCTATTGTGATTAACTGTATGCTGAAAATCTTTCCGCGATTGTTTGAAAATGAATCGGAAAGTGGCGGCGGGCGAACGGAAAACGGACTCTGATACCGCTTCAGCAGGATCAGAGTCCGCATTAAAATCAGACAATAGGCGAAAGACCTATTTCTTGGCCGCTTTTTCCTCTGGGACGTCTTCGCAGGTTATCAGGCCTTCGCCGATTTCCATGAGAGCGACATTCAACGGATTGTCGTCGGTCGTCCTGAGCATCGGACGCGCCCCTCTTGTAAGGTATTTCGCCCTTCTAGAGGCGGTGATGACAAGTTTTCTCGGATCCGGAATCATTTTCTTGGCTTGTTCAAGATATTTTCCGTTCATAAAATAAACCCTCCTTAAGTTATCAATAATCTACGATTTCACGGTGTTTGTCAATTGTCGAGAAGTCATTGCTCATGACAAGTTCATGCCTGCAATTGAATTCCGGAATTGAATATAGGACATATTTCTCGGCCAGAACCGATCTTGCCGGACTCTTCAGGGCGTCACGGAGCATAAGATAGCCGACAAAGATGTAAGTTTCCATTTCGACCAGCGGGCGGGCCATCAGGTCATAGTAGTTGGAGTCCTTCTTTTCGGACACGAACTTGACTGCGGCAAGGTGCTTGACGTGCATTTTTTCAAGTTCTCTCGCCATACGTTCAAGGGTGCCTTCATAGGGGAGCGATGAGAGTTTTTTGAGCAGGGGCTCGAGCACCCTCTGAATGACTCCTCCGATAGCAGCAACAACCTGAAGCTGTGTAGTGCCCTCATAGATGTTCGTGATTCTGGCGTCACGGTAGTAGCGTTCCGCATTGAAGTCGTGCATGAAGCCGGTTCCGCCGTGAATCTGTATCGAATCGTAGGCGACCTGGTTTGCCACCTCGGTGCACATCGCCTTGCTCATGGGTGTCATGACAGCGGCGACTTTTGAGTAGTATTTCTGTTTCTCCCTCAGTTCGACATCTATCTGGCCTTCGGGCATTTCATCCACCTTCTTGGTGTAGCATGCGCGGAGGTCAACATGTTTTGTAGTCTCATAAAGGAGGGTGCGACTTGCGAGGATTTTAATCTTCATCCTGGTAAGCATGTCGTAGATTGGCGGGAACTTGTCGATGGATTTTTTGAACTGCTCGCGTTCGGAGGCGTATTTCTTGGCTTCGTAATATGCGGCCTCGGCGATTCCCAGGGCCTGTCCGCTGATCGCGACGCGTGCGCCGTTCATGAGGGACATGACATATTTTGTCAGGCCTCTCTTGCGCTGGCCGCAGAGCTGAGCCGGAACGTGGTTGTACTGGAGTTCGCAGGTTGCGACCCCGTGGATTCCGAGCTTGTGCTCGATGCGCCTGACAACGAGCTGGGGGCATTTCTCGCATATGAACATTGAAAGGCCGCGTCCGTCGGAGGTGCCTTCTTCTGAACGGGCGAGGACAAGGTGTATCTTCGCGCAGCCGTTCGTGATGAAACGCTTCATGCCGTCAAGATAC
>JBAZRS010000037.1:0-16169 GCA_041662825.1 Victivallales bacterium
GACCAGACGCTCACTCCGGCAGTCCATGCGCAGGCCTCCCTAGCGGTAAAGGACCACTACACCTTCGACTTCCTGGAACTTGCCGAAGAGCATTCCGAACGGGAACTGGAACTCGCGCTGGTGCGCAACCTCCAGCGCTTCCTTGCGGAGATGGGCGGCGCCTTCACTTTCGTAGGCAACCAGTACCGCCTTGAGGTTGGTGGACAGGAATACTTCATCTACCTGCTGCTGTTCCACCGCAGGCTGCGGTGTCTGGTGGCCATCGAGCTGAAGATTGGCAGCTTCCAGCCGGAGCACAAGGGCAAGATGGAATTCTACCTCGAAGCGCTGGACTCCAAGGAACGGATGGAAGGTGAAAACTCCCCCATCGGCATAATAATCTGCAGGGAAAAGAACAAGACCGTTGTTGAATACGCGCTGCGGACTGCAAATCGTCCGATCGGAGTCGCGACATATACAATAGTCCCGCAGCTGCCTGAATCCTACCGCGACGAACTGCCAAGCCCCGAGGCCATAACCGAACGTCTGCGCCTCTGGGGAAAGGAGACTGACGATGAATAGTACTGGATATTTAGGAAGAAAAGAAAAAAGCCAGCCAGCGACTGACCAATTGCGCTTTTTGCAGTCAACGACTGCAAAATTACCCTATTCACAAATAATCCAGTCAGTGCCTGGAAAATCCCAGTCATTTGCAGAAATGGGCCGGAGAGGTGGGGAATGAGTAAAAAGACTAATCCCGAACAGATTGAACTCGGCCTTCCCAGGGAGGCTGATATGAAGAAAGGTTGGCAGACAAAGACACTCGGTGAAATCTGCGACATCGAACGAGGTGGCTCGCCACGCCCAATTCAGGATTTCATAACCGCTGATCCAAAAGGCATCAACTGGATCAAGATTAGTGACGCAACAGCAAGTGGTAAATACATTTACAAAACGGAAGAAAAGATAAAGCCGGAGGGTGTCAAACGTTCACGCATGGTTTACGAAGGCGACTTCATTCTTTCAAACTCCATGAGTTTCGGTCGTCCTTACATCATGAAAACAACTGGGTGCATTCATGATGGATGGCTCGTCTTGCACCAACCCAAGGTCGATCCTGACTACCTGTATCACGCTCTCAGCTCTGATCTCGTGTTTGACCAGTTCGACCGACTTGCGGCTGGCAGCACGGTCAGGAATCTAAACATTGGATTGGCAAAGTCCGTTGAGATTCCATATCCCCCGCTCCCCGAACAGCAGCGGATCGTCGGCATCCTGGACGAGGCGTTTGAGGGCATCGCCACCGCCAAGGCCAATGCTGAAAAGAACCTCCAGAACGCCCGCGCTCTCTTCGAAAGCCACCTGCAATCAGTTTTTATTCAACGCGGAGAAGGATGGGTGGAAAAACCACTTGGCGATATTTGTGAACTGCTCAACGGTTTTGCTTTCAACAGCGCAGATACAGTACCGGAGTCGCAAACTCAATTAGTACGTATGGGAAATCTCTATGGAAATAGACTCGATCTTGACCGCAACTCTGTTTTTTATCCCGACGATTTTGCCGTAGATTTCAGTAGATATATATTGAAGGAGGGCGACCTTATCATCTCCCTGACTGGAACTACTGGAAAGGAGGATTATGGCTACGTGGTTAGAATTCCTGAATGCGACCATTCTTTACTTATGAATCAACGAATTGCAAAGTTCGATTCAATAATGGAAAACTCAGTTAATAAGGACTACTTACAGTATTACCTTCGGTCTAGGGTTTTTCTTGATGTCCTGTACGCAACAGCAAATGGAACCAGGCAAGCAAACCTGTCAAGTGTGACAATCAAAACCCTTCCAATACCGCTTTGCTCAATTCGAGAGCAAGAGGCAATCTCATCAAACCTAAAATCATTGTCGGATGAAACTCACCGTCTTGAAACCATATACCAGCAAAAACTCGACGCTCTGGAGGCATTGAAGAAGTCGTTACTCAACCAAGCATTCACAGGGGAATTATAAAAGCACACCATGAACGAAGCGGAAACCAGAGCCGAACATATTGATCCCGCGCTGAAGGCGGCGGGTTGGGGCGTCGTCGAAGGCAGCAGAATCCTACGTGAATATTACATCACTCCGGGCCGTATTGAAGGTCCCGGCAAGAGGGGCAAGCCGCTAAAGGTCGATTACGTCCTTGTCTACCGCAACCGTAAACTGGCCGTGAACGAAGCCAAGGCATGGGATGAGGAACTGACCGAAGGCGTGGGGCAGTCCAAGAATTACGCTACGAAGATGGGAATACGCTTTGCCTATGCCACCAACGGCAAGGGCATCTACTTCATCGACATGGAAACCGGCAAGGAATGCGAACTGACGCGCTATCCCACGCCCGACGAACTCTGGAACATGACCTTTGCTTCGACAGGCTCAGCAACCGGAAATTCGGACGGTGAGCTTGTCGAACCATCAGCAACCGGGTTGACAGGCTCAGGAAAAGCGGACAGTAAGCATGTCGAACTGTGGCGTCTCCGGTTCGCGGCAGTTCCCTTCGAGGATAAGGGCGGTTCGCATCCGAGCCGATACTATCAGGACACCGCAGTTGAACGGGTGATGGAGGCCATTGCCGATAACAAAAAACGCATCCTGCTTACCCTTGCCACCGGCACGGGCAAGACGTTCATTGCATTCCAAATAGCATGGAAACTGTTCCAGAGCCGCTGGAACCTTTCTTCGACAGGCTCAGAAACCGATTATATTCCACGCCGTCCGCGCATCCTCTTCCTGGCCGACCGCAACAACCTCGCTGACCAGGCTTACAATGAATTCTCATCCTTTCCCGAGGATGCGCTGGTGCGGATAGCGCCGGATGAAATAAGCAAGAAAGGCAAGGTTCCCAAAAACGGCAGCCTGTTCTTCACCATATTCCAGACTTTCATGACTTCGACAGGCTCAGTCACCGGTGATTCAGATAGCAAGTTTAAAGAATCGTCAACGACCGGGAAATCGTACGGCGAGCCTGTCGAACCGGAACCGTTTAAGGAAGTGACAGAGATCAAAAATGCCTACGGGTACATGTATATTCTACAGTGCTCTGATGGAAGCTTCTATGTAGGAAGCACAAGGGAGCTAAAGTTACGAATTGACGAACACAATCGTGGTGAAGGCTCTAAGCATACGAAGGCTCGGATGCCAGGCAAACTGGTTTATTACGAAACCTTTGATCGAATAGACGTAGCGTTCTCTCGTGAAAAGCAGGTGCAAGGATGGAGTCGAGCAAAAAAGATTGCCTTAATTTCAGGTCATGCAGAGCAGCTTCCTTATTTATCCAAGCATTCTGCGTCCGCCAAGCCTAATGGTGTAACGGTCGCTGAGCCTGTCGAAGCGTTCGGAGAGTATCCGCCGGACTTCTTCGACTTCATCATCATTGACGAATGTCACAGGGGCGGTGCCAATGACGAAAGCAACTGGCGCGGCATCATGGAATATTTTGCCCCGGCAGTCCAACTCGGTCTTACCGCCACCCCTAAACGCAAAGACAACATCGACACTTACAAATACTTCGGTGACCCGGTTTACATCTATTCCCTCAAGGAAGGAATCAATGACGGATTCCTCACGCCGTTCAAGGTGAAACAGATTGCCACAACGCTCGATGAATACGTTTACACGCCTGACGACAAGGTTATAGAAGGTGAAATAGAGGCAAAGAAAGTCTACACTGAATCCGACTTCAACAAGATTATAGAGATCAAGGAACGGGAAAAAAAGCGGGTTAAGATTTTCATGGATCTTATTAACCAGAAGGAAAAGACGCTGGTGTTCTGCGCCAGACAGGATCACGCGCTGGCCGTCCGCGACCTCATCAACCAGATGAAAACCAGGAACCGAACTACTGCGTCCGAGTCACGGCCAACGACGGTGAAATCGGGGAGCAGTTCCTGCGGGAATTCCGGGACAACGAAAAGACCATCCCCACAATCCTGACTACGTCCCAGAAGCTCGCCACAGGCGTTGACGCCCGCAATGTCCGCAACATTGTCCTCATGCGCCCCATCAACTCCATCATCGAGTTCAAACAGATTATAGGACGCGGCACCCGACTTTATGACGGCAAGGACTATTTCACCATTTATGACTTCGTGAAGGCGCACCACCACTTCAGCGACCCGGAATGGGACGGAGAACCGCTTGAGCGGGACACGAAGAATAAACCGGATGATCCTTACAAGGGAAAAGATAAGAAAGTGAAGGAAAAACGGGAGGATTATCCGCAAAGACAGAAGATCAAAGTGAAACTTGCCGACGGGAAGGAACGTACCATCCAGCACATGATGTCCACGACTTTCTGGCATCCGGACGGCACGCCGATGTCCGCCCAGCAGTTCATGGAACTTCTCTTCGGCAAGCTGCCGGAGTTCTTCAAGGACGAAACCGAACTCCGCACCATATGGAGTGCCCCGGACACCCGTAAAAAGCTCTTGCAGGGGCTTTCTGAGAAGGGTTTCGGCGGTGAACAGCTATCTGAGATGCAGAAGATCATCGACGCGGAAAAGAGCGACATCTTCGACGTGCTGGCCCATGTGGCTTACGCCCTGCCGCCGGTCACAAGGGAGGAACGCGCTGCAAAAGCCAAGGTCAGCATCAGCACCCATTTCAACAGCAGGCAGCAGCAGTTCCTTGATTTCGTGCTGTCGCATTATGTGTCGGTCGGCGTACAGGAACTTGACCAGGAGAAACTCACGCCTCTATTGCGGCTCAAGTATCACAACTCCATTTCCGACGCTGTTGCTGATCTGGGAAAACCGGAAGACATCGGGATGATCTTTGCCGGATTCCAGAAGTATCTCTACCAGCAGACTGCTGTGGCGTAGACGTAACGAAGTGAAGGAAAATTAAGGTGAAGTCATGGGAAGATTTGGAAAAGATTATGAACTACCTAAAAACATCGAACATTATTTAGCGGCGCTTGCAAAATTATATGGGAAAAAGGGCAATTCGGAACTTCAGAGAATTATTGTAAATTCACAAGTCAGGGTACACGAGGGGTGGAGTTCTGATAATTGGAACGGAGGAACATATGGGCACGCTCTTTATTTAAGCTTGCCAGAAATTTTATTTCTTGACTTAACAGACAGGAAGGCCGACATCCAAGCTCAAATTAATGCTGATATAAACAAAATTCATAACATCCACAATGAGTTTATTGAAGAAGTCTTTCTAAAGATGGAAATTTTAGAAGATCAGAATTGGCGGAAAGACTCCGGGCTTCTAGTTTCAAACAAGACAGTTGTTCCACCTGCCGCAGAACTTCGAATTTGGGAAAAAGATTGTTATCGTGTTTTTTTCAGCCATAAAGTCCAGGCAAAAAAGCAAACAGCCGAATTGAAAAGTAAACTGAGAATATATGGCGCATCCTGTTTTGTTGCTCATGAAAACATACATGCGACACAAAAATGGCAGGACGAAATTGAAAATGCGCTTTTAACAATGGATGTACTCGTAGCTTTGATGACAGAAGATTTTCATGCTAGCGATTGGACTGATCAGGAGGTTGGATATGCCTTAGGTAGAGGAATAAACGTGATTCCCATCAAACTCGGAAAAGTTCCTTACGGCTTTATTGGTAAATTTCAGGCGTTATCATGTGATTGGGAAGGTGCAGAAACTGAGATTGTCAAAATTCTCATCAAAGACAGTAAAATGAAGGATGCATATATAAAAGCCATAAATGATTGTTCCTGCTTTGATACTGCAAATAAATTAGCCAAGATTTTACCGTATATAACTTCACTGTCAAATCAGCAAGTCACAAATATAGTTGACGCATACAATGGAAATGGGCAAATCCGTGATAGCTTTGGCTTTAATGGTGAAAACCCTAGAACATACGGCCCCGGTTTGTTTTCTATATTAAAAAAAATTACTGGGAATGAAGATGTGTTCAAAGATTTCCCGTCAAAAAAATAAAATTCAGCGGTTAATTACACACAGGTAGCAAAACTGGCTTTCACATACCCCGTGTTGATATTCGGCAGACGGATTGGATAATAGCAGATGTTCACCATCAAAAACCGAGGAGATCATATGGCAAGTCGAAACATTGACATAGAAATTGGGCAGGATGGCTGGGGCGATGGCCGTCCCGACAATGTCCGAAAGTTACTTCATTCAACGGCTCGTCAGTTCATGCGCGGACCAGAAAATGTGCCTTGGCCGGACATCTATGTATTTCGCGTCAACGATAATCCGATTACTCTTCACGCACATCGTCCTGACGGTCGCGTTGCAATAGGGTTGCACACGACCGACCGTCTATGGTCCCAGTACATTTTCCAGTTCGCTCACGAGATGGTTCATTTCATAGCAGGTCACCTCCCAGTGAAAATCGGATGGCAAATCACCGAGAACCCGGTCGGCTGGATTGAGGAGAGTATTAGCGAAACTGGCTCACTGTTTGCGTTAAGATCAATGTCGATAGGGTGGAGGACGCGGCCCCCTTATTCTAACTGGAAAGAGTACAGTCCCGAATTGTGGAATTACGCGCAGGAGCGGATGGACAATCCTGAGCATTGCATTCACCAAGGGATGTCATTTACCGAATGGCTAGGGGGGAATATCGAGGCATTACGCAAAAATCCATATGACAGAAAACTGAATACGATAGTCGCCAAACAACTACTCCCGGCATTCGAGGAGAATCCGCTGGCATGGAATGCCGTGGCATATCTTCGAACCAGTCAGGCAGGATCCCACGCTCAACTCGATGAGCATCTTCATGGGTGGTGCGAAGCGTGCCCACAGGATGTTCGGCAGTATGTTGAGAGGATCGCAGCGACCCTCAGGTAAGAAGCGAACAGATAACGATTGCCCAAGGTTTGTCTTTCAACAGGGGCCGCAGCGGCAGGGACTTGAACCCCGCTTCTGTCCCGGTTGCCCGGTTGTTTTATCCACGTAAACCACGCTGCGGCCTCTGAAGGAGTACTGAAACGGGATTTTCAATTGGACTTAAAATGTCCATGTTATGCTGTAAAATTATCTCCTGAAAAGAATAACCGTCATCTAATGGGAAACGGTTGCGACTTAGTCAGCGTAGTTCGCTTAAATTCATAACCGCAGGAGAGTTATAGATGAATAAAATTGATACTATCGAGTTCCGCATCTTCATGCCCAATCTTGATGAGATGGATGCATCACAAAGGAACTCAGCCGTTGATGGTGCGGGCATGCTTCAGGCCCGTTCCGAGATAATAGCCAATGGAGAATTGCTTAACGCTAACTGCGTAGGAACCGACCACATTAACTGGAATGACCTTGTGCTGTCTAGCAAGATGGACGGTGAGTTCTACCTTGCAATTTGCACTTGCGGTAACGATGAATGCAGAGTAGAGGCTCCCTGCCAAATCAAACATGAAAGTGGATTTGTCCATTGTTTCATCGAGTGGAGCCAAATCTTGAAGGGAAGCCGCCGGTATTGTTGGTCTCAGGATGCGTATGTCAATGCGGTGGCCAACGTGCTTCGGGCCGCAGAAGAAGTTCTCACTACACGTCCTGCAATTAAGGAAGACATTGAATGGGGGGATGTCTTGCCGGACGATCTGATGACAAATATCGGTCATGCCTTTTTCACCCTCAGGCGCTTCAATGCGTGTAAACAGCAGTTCAAATCGTTATGGAGTCCCCCTCAGGTGAAGGAACAGTTATAGGGAAACACGGAACCATTAAAAAAGAGGCGTTTCCCCTCCTATTTCTTGTTTTTCTTCACCGAATCTTTGATTGTAACTGCGGTCACAATCAATACGCACACGGCCTCTGCGGCCACGATTATCAGCCTTATCAATGCCGGATTCATTTTATTTCCCCTTCTAAGGTTGAGGACCGGCTTTTACACCGGCCCCCTGTTTATGTTCATTTCAGATTGAATATCTGGGCAAGCCCACGGTAGCACTTGTCGCCCCTTGCCGGGGAATATTTGTTCGCCGTCTCCGTGAAGCTGTTATATAGGCTCCACTTTGAAGGTTCGGAAAACTCGACATGACGGGGTTCTTTGAATTCATTCAGCACCGGGATTATATCACTTGACGGGATCTCCCTTATTTCAGCAGCCATCACAGTGATCACCCTAGCTTCATCGATGCTCAGCATTTCAAGTTTCATGCTGCCAATCCGTTCCTCAAGCCTGACGTACTGGTAATCCAGTTTGTCGAACGCCTGCGGGATCAGTTCCTCAATCTCGATTCCGCTGGTGTGTTTCCGGTGGATAGTCGTCTCCCCTCCAAATGCCATATTTGAACATGGCTTTTTCACCCTCAGGCACATCAATAGCATGAAGGCGGCAGTTCAAATCACGTCAAACATAGTTTTTCATTTTTACAAAATCCTTTTGAATTTATCAGAATTAAAAACTATATTCGGATTTTAAATGCTTCTTAAAAACAAAATACGGAGTTCAGGAAGATGCCTTTTAAAATACTTGTCGCCGAAGACGACATAATATCCAAGCGCCTCCTTGTAAACCTCCTGCTCAAAAGCGGATATGACGTGACGGCCTGTCAGAACGGGACTGAGGCGTGGGAGCACCTCAACAGTCCCGACGGATCCCATCTGGCGATCCTGGACTGGAACATGCCCGGCATGCAGGGAATAGAGATCTGCAGGAAGATCCGCGAACAGAGTTTAAAGATAAAACCCTATCTGATTATTTTAACCGCATCCAGGAATGAGAAGAAAGACGTAATTGAAATATTCCGCACCGGCACAAATGATTATATGGAAAAGCCCTTCGATGTCAATGAGGTCATCGCGAGGGTGAAGCTCGGTGAAGAACATATAAAGCTGCAGGTTGAGCTTGCCGACAGGATAAGGGCCCTTGAGGAGGCGCATCAGCATATCAAGACACTGCAGGGTATCCTGCCTATCTGCATGCACTGCCACAACATCAGGAACGACAGCGAGAGCTGGGAGCGGCTTGAAGATTACATATCAAGGCATACCGACGCCCAGTTCAGCCATGGGATCTGTCCCAAATGCGCTGAAAAATTATATCCTGACCTGTATAAGCCCTGAGCCCGGCGCCTGCCGAGGAGATGTTTGCCTGATTCCGTTTTGAAGACTGCGGGCGTGCGCAGGGGCAATGCGTCGGTCTTACTTAAACTGGGAACGCCGGCGCCCTCGCTGACTTTTGAAGCCGTTAAGGCGGCGGCGATCCCAATCCTGCAAAGACGCATTACTGCGCAGGGGCTTTTTTCTTTTAAATTATATTCCACTCCGTTGTTTTCGCGTTATTTGCAGATTAATTTTACGTCGTAAATTATATATTTCTGTAGAAATGCCAAATTTTCCGTCACAACAAACTTATATGAGGAAGAAATATGAAGATAGGCAAGAAGGTCATTTCCGCTTCCATGTCCGGTGTCATTATCATGCTTGTCCTTGGAGTCATAGCAACCTATTCGATATATGAGATAAACAAGAAGATAGGTCTCATTCACAGTCATTCCGAGGAGATCGAGGATGTGTCGGATTTGCAGAGGCTCATCGGGGAGGTTCTGATGCCGGTCAACGACTATATCATCACCGCCGATCCCAAATACCGGGATGCCTTCGAGAAGAGCTCCCTTGAGGTTACCGCACTTCTTTTCAAGCTGAAGGGAGCCAAGGATATACTTCCTGAAGAGAAACTGATATTGGACGGCATTGAGGGCAATTTTGCGAAAGTGAAAGACGTGGCCGGGCGGATTTTCTCCATGAAGATACATGCCGGCAACCCCGAGGCCGCCAAACTCATGGAAGAGATGGACTACACGCATGCCTATCCTGCGGCGGGTCTGGCGGAAAAGCTTCACGAACTTGCCAGGAGCCAGATTGACACGGAGATCGCCAGTTCCAAGACCCTGTATGACAGTCTTTTCAGCATAGTGATATTCTGCATCCTTGGCGGAACGGTGATTGGAATTATCGCCGGCTATCTGATTTCAAGAAACATATCGTCCGCTGTGAACAGGCTTGTCGGATCGGTCGAAGCCGTTGCAATCGGCGACCTGGAGATTTCTATAGACACGTCGGGCAATGACGAATTGGGAACGCTTGCAAAGGCTTTCAACGGCATGGTCGACACATTCAAGAACGTCGTCAAGCAGTCCAACTCGATTGCGAAAGGTGATTATTCCATACAGATCACTCCGCGTTCCGGCAAGGATGAACTCGCGGTCGCCCTTTCCCAGATGACGAGTTCCCTGCGCGAAACTACTGCCGCAAACGAAAGGCAGAACTGGCTGAAAACAGGTCAGACAAGGCTTAATGACGGCATCCGCGGCGACTTGGATCTTGATGCCATCTGCCGTTCCGTACTCGACTTTCTGGCCGGTTATCTGGACATAAAGGTCGGGGGCATCTTCATATTGGAGGGAGATACTCTCAGGCTTCTTGGAACCTATGGATATAAGAAACGCAAAAATCTTTCAGTCGAATTCAAGATAGGGGAAAGCCTGGTGGGCCAGGCCGCCCTGGAGAAAAAGAGGATTCTCTTGACAAACGTTCCGGAGGACTACGTATATGTGAGTTCAGGACTCGGGGAATCCGTTCCCAGGAACATTGTTGACTTACCGCTGATGGCGGGCAATCAGCTCGTTGGCGTGCTGGAGCTTGCAACGGTTGGGGAGATTGAAGGCAAGGCGGAGGAATTCCTCGATCTTGTCTCTGAAAGCATCGGCATTGCGATCGCGTCCGCCAGGGCGAGGGTGAAAATGCGGGAGCTTCTCGAGCAGACGCAGCAGCAGGCCGAGGAGTTGCAGACCCAGCAGGAGGAACTCAAGGTGGCAAATGAGGAGATGCAGACCCAGCAGGAGGAACTCAAGGTCGCAAACGAGGAGTTGGAGGAGCAGACGAAGGCGCTGAAGGCCTCGGAATCCCAGTTGCAGTCCCAGCAGGAGGAACTGCGCGTCACCAATGAGGAACTCGAGGAACGCACCAAGTCCCTGGAGGAGCAGCGAAATTCCATTGGCAAAAAAAACGAGGAGCTCAACCGGGCCCGTCTGGAGATTGAGAAGAAGGCCGAGGATCTGGAGCTTGCCAGCAAGTACAAGTCCGAATTCCTGGCAAACATGTCGCATGAGCTCAGGACCCCTCTCAACAGTATTCTCATCCTTTCACAGCTGCTCGGTGAGAACAGGGAGATGAACCTGACGACGAAGCAGCAGGAATTCGCGAGGACCGTCCATTCCTCCGGATCCGACCTTCTTGAGCTGATAAATGAAATCCTCGACCTTTCCAAGGTGGAGTCCGGCAAGATGGATATTAGAATCGAGGAGACGGGCCTGCGCGAACTCCGCAATGAAATCCATAAGCAGTTCGAGCAAACGGCACAGAAGAGGAAATTGGATTTCAGCGTCGAAATCGAGCCGGGTCTGCCAGTGACGATACAGACTGATCCGCAGCGTCTCAAGCAGATTCTGAAGAACCTGCTTTCGAACGCCTTCAAATTCACTGAAAAGGGGCATGTCAGGCTTATGATAGGGAGGCCCGCCGCCGACATTGATCTTTCCTCCAGCGGCCTTAAATCCGCAAACGCCGTGGCTTTCTCGATCAGCGACAGCGGAATAGGCATTCCGGCGGACAAGAAGAAGATTGTCTTCGAGGCGTTCCAACAGGTTGACGGCACGGTTGGCCGGAAATACGCCGGAACTGGGCTCGGTCTAACGATTTCCAGGGAGATGACCAAGCTTATCGGAGGCGAGATCCAGATGGAAAGCACATTGGGCAAAGGTTCAGTGTTCACAGTCTACATCCCTGAAATCCTGCATAAGAAGGCTCCTCAGAAGAACCCCGAAGAAATGGAGGTCGAACTTGAGGAGAAGACCCAGGAGGTCAGGAAGATGCTGAAGAAGACCCATGATGCAAGGGCCGAGAACCAGCCGCCGCCGATTCCGGCATTGGAAAAGAGAAAGGATGAGGCGGTACCGGACACTGCATCGCCGCAGACGTCCGGCAAGGATGGAAAGCTGCTCCTGATAGTGGAGGATGATCAGAATTTCGCCAAGATCCTCGCCGGTCTGGCCGAGGAGAGGGGCTTCAAATGTGTCATCAAATTCACAGGCGAGGACGCTCTCTCATTCGTGAAGGAGCGGAAACCCAATGCGATAATCCTGGATCTGCAGCTCCCCGGGATCGACGGCTGGAATGTTCTTGAGAACCTGAAATCGTCTTCAGAAACAAGACATATTCCCATACACATAATGTCGGTCTCCGAAAGCTCGCATGAGGCGTTAAAGAAGGGATCGATCGGTTTTCTGACGAAGCCGGTCAGCAACGCCAGCATAGCCGAGGCGCTTGAGAGGATTGAGACGGTGATCAGCAAATCGGTCCGGAAGCTTCTCCTTGTCGAGGACGATGCCAACCAGCGGAAAAGCATTATCGAGCTGATCTCCTCCGACGATGTCGAGATAACTGCGGTATCCAGTGGGATGGAGGCTCTCGACGCCCTCAGGAAGAAGAACTTCGACGCCATGATTCTCGACCTGGGGCTCGAGGATATGAGCGGGTTTGAGCTGCTCGACAGCATAAAAGGGGACGATAACATACGGGAGACCCCCATCATCATATACACCGGCAAAGATCTCAGCGACGAAGAGGAGACGGAACTGCGCAAATACGCCGAATCGATAATTGTAAAAGGTGTCCGTTCGCCGGAACGCCTTCTTGATGAGACAAGCCTTTTCCTGCACCGCGTCGAAAAGGATCTGCCCGCGGACAAGCAGAAAATGCTGCGCATGGCCCGCGACAAGGATGCGGTGTTCAAGGATAAGACCATTTTGGTTGTGGATGACGACATGCGCAATGTCTTTGCGCTGTCGAGTGTTCTCGAATACGCCGGGCTGAACGTGATTGTGGGCAGGAACGGGCGAGAGGGTATAAACAAGCTTGAGGACAATCCCAAGACGAACCTGGTACTGATGGACATCATGATGCCGGAAATGGACGGGTACGAGGCGATGCGTGAAATACGCAAGCGCGGCAAGTTCTCGAAAATCCCGATCATCGCCCTGACCGCAAAGGCTATGAAAGGCGACCGCGCCAAATGCATAGAGGCGGGTGCCAACGACTACCTTTCGAAACCGATTGACACGGACAAGCTGATATCGCTGCTGAGGGTCTGGCTTTACCAATGAACAATGAAGACATAGAGATCAAATGCCTCCTGGAAGCCCTCTTTGAAAAATCGGGGCATGATTTCAGGCATTATTCCCAGGCTCACGTCAAGCGCCGTGTGAAGCATATGCAGACCATCAGCGGCCTCCCGGATATTTCCCAGATGATACACCGGATCATCTATGACGATGCGTTCATGGAGAGCTTTCTGCACCAGCTTTCGATAAACGTGACCGAGATGTTCCGGGATCCCGGGTTCTATTCCGCCGTCAGGAAAAAGGTGGTTCCGATTCTCGCCACCTGGCCTCATGTGAAGATATGGCATGCGGGCTGCGCCAGCGGCGAGGAGGTCTATTCAATGGCCATTATGCTCGAGGAGGAGGGCATATACGGGAAGTGCAAGATCTACGGCACTGACTTCAGCCCGACGGTGCTTGAGGAGGCGCGCAAGGGGGTTTACAAGATCGAGAACATGAAGAACTATACCGGGAACTACATTAAGGCCGGGGGCAAGGAGTCATTTTCCGACTATTACACGGCAAATTACGATTACGCGATGATAGGCAAATCCTTGAAGAGGAACATCATGTTTGCAGAGCACAACCTGACGCTGGACGCTGTCTTCAGCGAGGTCAACATGGTGGTCTGCCGCAACGTGATGATTTATTTCAACCGGGTGCTCCAGAACAGGGTTTTTAAACTTTTTTGGGAAAGCCTGTGCCCCGGGGGCATATTGTGCCTGGGGAACAAGGAAGCGATCGGGCCGGAATGCAAGGATCTTTTTGAGCCGATAGACGAGAAGGAGAGAATCTACAGGCGGAGATATGGATGAAACAGAATTACAGGGCCATCGTGATAGGGGCGTCGGCGGGCGGTCTCGGGGCGCTGAAAACAATATTGAGCCTGCTCAAGGAGAATATCTCCGTCCCCGTCATCATTGTCCAGCACACAAGCCCGAATTCCGGAGACTACATGGTGCGTCATCTGGATTCGCTGTCGAAGCTGAGGGTCAAGGAGGCCGATGAGAAGGAGAAGTTGGAACCGGGAACGGCCTATGTCGCCCCTGCGAACTACCACCTCCTTGTCGAATCCGACGAGACCCTTTCACTCTCGGTGGACGAACGTGTGAATTACTCAAGGCCTTCCATAGACGTCCTTTTTGAATCGGCGTCCGATGTTTTCGGCGACGCCCTGATAGGGATCGTGCTGACCGGCGCCAATAGCGACGGGAGCGCGGGACTGAGGAAAATCAAGGATTCGGGCGGACTTGCCGTAGTGCAGGAGCCTCGCACTGCTGAGGTTCCTGCGATGCCGCAGTCCGCAATTGATGCCGTAGGGAAGCCGGTCCACGTCCTCTCTCTGGAAGGTATCGCGGAACTTTTAAACAGGATATGTTGAGGCGGGCTAAGCCCGCAAATAAAAGAATTCAGGAGACAGTAGTCAGAATAATTCCAAAACTAAAGGTTCCCTAAAGATTGGAAAATTGAGGTTCCCTTGGAAAGTGATTGAGTTGTTTTCATTCTGAATTCTGACTCCTGACTTCTGACTTCCATGAACCGGGGATATTGCTTAAAGATAATAGAACTTTGAAAGAAAGATACTAGATGCCGGGAAAACCGAATATTCTGATTGTGGACGACAGGGAGGAGAATCTTGTCGCAATGGAGGCTCTCCTCTCCGAACTGGATGTCTGCATACACACGGCGAAATCCGGGAACAAGGCGCTTTCCATGCTATTGGACAATCAGTACGCCCTGGTGCTGCTCGACGTGCAGATGCCGGAGATGGACGGTTTTGAAATAGCCGAACTCATGCGCTCCAGGAGGAACACACAGCATGTGCCGATCATCTTTGTAACGGCGATCAGCCAGGAGCAGAAATACATTTTCAAGGGCTATGAGATGGGCGCGGTGGACTATCTCTTCAAACCCGTAGATCCCACGATCCTCAGGAGCAAGGTGAAGGTGTTCATCGATCTGGACAGGCAGAAACGGCTCCTTGAGGAGCAATCCGTCAACCTTAAGGAAGCCAATGACAGCCTCGGCAGGATTAACAGTGAGTTCCAGCGGGAAATACAGGAGCGCAAGGAGGTGGAGAAGGCGCTGGAGAATGCGATAAACCGTACCGCATCCCTGGCCGATGAGGCGAAGTCGGCGAATGAGATGAAGAGCACATTCCTTGCGAACATGAGCCATGAGATAAGGACGCCCATGAACGGAATCATAGGGCTTTCAACCCTGATGATGGATACGCCTCTCGACAAGATCCAGAGGGAATACATTGAGGCGATCCGCCTCAGCGGCGAATCCCTGCTGGACATACTAAACGACATACTGGACTTCTCCAAGGTGGAGGCCGGAAAGATGGAGCTGGATGAGCATGACTTCCATCTCGAGAGTATGATTGAGGAGGTGGTTTCCGTGATGACCGCAAGAGCCCTCAATAAGAATATCGAGATAGCCTACCTCATTGATCCGGGGGTGCATGAACATATCCGCGCGGACTCCACGAAGATAAAGCAGGTGCTCGTCAATTTCGCAGGCAATGCCATCAAATTTACGGAGCAGGGCCATATCCTTGTCAGCGTCTCTCGCCTATCCCAGGACAGTGACGGAGGGAGTGTCCTGAAGTTTTCCGTAGAGGATACCGGGATCGGAATTCCCGAAAACAAGAAGTATCTGCTCTTTAATGCGTTCAGCCAGGTCGATGCTTCGACCACGAGAAGATTCGGTGGAACAGGATTGGGGCTGGTGATCTCAAAAAGGTTCACGGAGCTCATGGGGGGTGAAATCGGATTTGAAAGCGAATGCGGAAAAGGCTCCTGTTTCTGGTTCACCGTCCCGGTGATTGAAAGAGAAGATGAAAAGCAGCGGGACATTCCCCTTGTCGCCATGGAGAAATGGCGGATAATCGCTCTTAACAGCAGCGAGATCGGCAGGACGGTCCTCCGGACCCGCCTCGAATCCCTGTCATGCAGATGCGACGTCGTGGCGACCGCGCGCGAATTATTGGAACACATTGAGCTGGCCTCGAAAAACAAGGATCCGTACAGGATCGCG
>JBAZRS010000038.1:0-7855 GCA_041662825.1 Victivallales bacterium
ATTCACGATTTCCGCCACAGACTGATCCAAAATACGATGGTCAAAAGCCTGCAGTTTGATCCGAATTGTCTGTTTGCTTGCTGTTGCTGCTGCGCTCATTTTATGTTTTCCTTTTCAACAATTTGTTTTTGTACTTCAGACGGCACCCTCTCAAAATGAGACGGTTCCATTGAATA
Organism: Victivallales bacterium; assembly: GCA_041662825.1. Taxonomy (GTDB): domain Bacteria; phylum Verrucomicrobiota; class Lentisphaeria; order Victivallales; family GWF2-50-93; genus GWF2-50-93. Next base: position 177 of record JBAZRS010000038.1, read on the forward strand.
AGAAGCTCTTCCTCTCGAAAGAGAGCGTAGAGCGGTTGCATAGCCAAAAAGTTCCGACAAGGGCGTATGAGCCAGGATTGTGGTCGTGGTTCCTTTGGTTTCCAGCTCTATTATCTGCCCCCTGCGGCTTGAAGTGTCTCCGATCACATCCCCCATGTTCTCATCCGGGGTCGTTATTTCAACTTTCATGATCGGCTCAAGAAGCGTCATGCCGGCTTTGCGCGCAGCGTCTTTGAAAGCCATGGATGCAGCTATTTTGAATGCAAGCTCGGAGGAATCTACAGGATGGTATGAGCCGTCGAGAATCTCAATATTGACGTCGACCATCGGGTATCCCGCAAGTACTCCGGTGTTGCCGGCCTCCTTGAGCCCGTTTTCGATGGGTTTGATGAATTCCTTTGGAATCCTGCCGCCGACAACCTTATTCTCAATGACGAAACCGAAACCCCTCGGTTTTGGTTCGATTTTGATGATTACATGCCCATACTGACCGCGACCGCCTGATTGGCGGACGAATTTTGTATTTGATTCGGCTGTTTTGTTGATTGTCTCCCTGTATGCGACTTCAGGTTTACCGGTGTTGGCTTCAACCTTATACTCCCTGAGAAGCCTGTCCCTGATGATGTCAAGATGAAGTTCGCCCATTCCCGCAATGAGGGTCTGCCCGGTTTCCTCGTCAGTCCGGACCCTGAAGGTCGGATCTTCGTCTGAAAGGGCGCCTAGCGCGTCGTAGAGTTTATCGCGATCTGCAGAAGTCTTGGGTTCAACAGCCATGGATATGACAGGTTCGGGAAATTTCATGGATTCAAGGACTATCTGATTGTTTTCGATACAGAGGGTGTCGCCGGTTGTGACGTTTTTGAGGCCCACCGCGGCGGCAATGTCCCCGCAAAACACTTCATCGAGGTCATTCCTGTGATTTGCGTGCATCTGAAGGATTCTTCCGAGCCTTTCGCGCCTCCTCGTCCTGGGATTGTAAACCGTTGTACCCTTTGAGATCGCGCCGGAATAGACCCTGAAGAATATGAGTTTTCCGACATAGGGGTCGTTCATTATTTTAAATGCGAGGGCGGAGAAGGGTTCGGTATCACCTACATGGCGGGAAACAGGGAGTTCCGTATCCGGATCCGTTCCTTTGATCTCCCAAACGTCCACAGGGGACGGGAGATAGTTTACAACGGCGTCGAGAAGCGGCTGTACAGCCTTGTATTTGAAGGCGGAGCCGCAGGTCACCGGAACAATGTCACCGGATACGACAGTCCGCCTTATGGCGTCTTTGATCTCCTGCTCATCCGGTTTTCTGTCCTCGAGGAACATTCCCATGATGTGTTCGTCAACTTCGGCAAGGCATTCGACAATATATTTGTGGGCCTGTTCCGCGGGTTCCATAAGTTCGGGCGGAATCTCGCGGACATCCACTTTTACGCCTAACTCGTCCTGATTGAAGTAAAGGGCTTTCTTTTCTATGACATCTACGATACCGACAAAATCCCCTTCTTTTCCGATGGGTAGCTGGATTGGAACAGCAGTGATACCAAGTTTCAGGCGCATGTCTTCAAGCACTTTCGCGAAATCGGCGCCTGTCCGGTCCATTTTATTCACAAAGGCGAGGATCGGAACGTTGTATTTTTTTGACTGGCGCCAGACTGTTTCAGATTGGGGCTGAACCCCTCCCACAGCGCAGAACACGGCGACAGCCCCGTCGAGGACACGGAGGGATCTTTCAACTTCAGCAGTGAAATCAACATGTCCGGGGGTGTCAATCAGGTTTATCTTATGGTCTTTCCAGATACATGTCGTGGCTGCAGAGGTAATGGTTATTCCGCGCTCCTGCTCCTGAACCATCCAGTCCATTGTGGCCGTGCCTTCATGAACTTCACCCATCTTGTAGTTCTTGCCGGTGTAGTAGAGTATGCGTTCGCTGACAGTGGTCTTTCCCGCGTCGATATGGGCCATGATGCCTATGTTTCTCACTTTCACAAGTGGAATCGTACGGCCTTCGGCCTCTTTAAATTCTTTTTTCACATTGTTAAGCATAAATTTTCAAAGAACCTTAATTAAACAGAAATATTACCATTTATAATGGGCAAAAGCCTTGTTGGCCTGAGCCATTTTGTGAGTTTCTTCCTTTTTCTTGAAAGCCGATCCGGTGTTGTCGAAAGCGTCGAGAATTTCAGCCGAAAGGGCTTCCATCATCGAATGGCCTTTGCGACTGTTGGCGTAGGAGGTGATCCAGCGGAGTCCGATTGCGACCTGGCGCTCCGGATTAATTTCTACCGGTACCTGGTATGTCGCGCCGCCGACTCGCCTGCTTTTGACTTCGAGACGCGGTTTCACGTTTTCAAGCGCCTGAAGAAAAACCTCAAGGGGCTCCATGTCCTTTTTCTTCAGTTTTATGGAGTTGAACGCATCATAAACAATTTTCTGAGCGGTTGATTTCTTCCCGCGCTTCATGATTGTATTTATAAGACGCGCCACCAGTTCGCTGTTGTATTTTACGTCCGGTGTGAGGACTCTTGTTGGTGCTCTGTGTCTTCTCATTTTCCCTTTTCCTGATTTTATTGTTTAATCAAAAAAAACTATCGGCACCCTTTCATCATGATGCCGACAGCATAGCAATATAATTCCGAAAAAACTAATTAGGCATTATCAGCTATTTCTTAGTTTCCGCTTTGCTCTTCTTTGCTCCGTACTGTGAACGCGCCTGTTTGCGTTTGTCGACCCCGAGACAGTCGAGGGTTCCGCGTACGACGTGATATCTCACTCCGGGGAGATCGCGAACACGGCCTCCTTTGACAAGAACAACGGAATGCTCCTGGAGATTATGGCCTTCACCGCCGATATAGGCTGTGACCTCTTCTCCATTTGTGAGGCGGACTCGGCAGATTTTCCTGAGAGCCGAATTCGGTTTCTTGGGTGTTCTTGTTGTGACCTGCAGGCAGACGCCGCGCCTCTGAGGACATCCTTCAAGGGCGCGGGACTTGCTCTTTTTCACTTTTTTATTTCGGCCGTTCTTAATTAGCTGATTGATGGTCGGCATTATAATTCCCTGTTTTTTTATTATCGCTTACCGCTTTAAAAAAGCGGGCGAATACATTAATTCATGTTTAATAAATTACAAATCCCGAAATTAATCTTTAATTGACAACATCTCTCTTGCGGCATTTATCGCCGCCGTTTCCTCGACTGTGTTCTTATCCTGATGAGGCTTCGAAAGATCAGCTTCCGGAGCAAGCTCCTCGCCCACTTTCTTCATGCCGAGTTTCTGGATTTCCTCAGTGCCTGTTCCGGCTGGAATGAGATGACCTGTTATCACATTTTCCTTGAAGCCCCTGAGATAATCGATCTTGCCCAGGGTTGCGGCATCTGTCAGAATCCTGGTCGTATCCTGGAACGATGCGGCGGAAATGAAACTGTCGGTCTCAAGAGACGCCTTCGTGATTCCCATCAGCACCGGCTCTGCTTCCGCAGGCTTTCCGCCTTTCGCCCCTACGCTCGCATTATGCTCGAGGAAACGGAATTTGTCTATCTGCTCACCGGTAAGGAATTCAGTGCTGCCCGGTTCTGTGATACGGACTTTCTGGAGCATCTGCCTTACAATTACTTCAATGTGCTTGTCATTGATTTCAACGCCCTGCGCCCTGTAAACAAGCTGCACTTCATTGACCAGGTATTCCTGGAGTTCCTGCGGACCGCATATCTCGAGCAGTTCCTGAGGCACTATCGAACCTTCGGTAAGCTTCTGGCCCTTGTGCACAAGGTCGCCTTTCCCGACTGAAAGATGCTTGTTTGCGGGAATCAGATGTTCTTCGGTCTGGTTGTTTTCAACATCGCGAATTATAAGCTGGCGACGGCCTTTGACCATTTTTCCGAGTTCAACCCTTCCGTCGATTCTCGCAATTTCAGCGATGTCTTTCGGGGTCCTTGCCTCAAACAGCTCTGCCACACGCGGAAGACCGCCTGTGATATCCTTGTTTTTCGCAGTCTGCCGCGGCATACGCGCAAGGACTGTTCCGGCTTCGATCTTGGAATTCTCCTTTATCATAAGATAGGCGCTTGCAGGCAAAGTATAGTGAGAAATCACCACGTTCTCCGCCTTGAATTTTTCGCCATAGTCTTTCCTGGCTTTGCGGTATTCAATCTCCGTGAGGGTCTGCTCCGCCTTGAGAGAAGTGTCCGCGGGGTCTTTTACAACCCATGCAGTGATGACAATCTGAGGATGGAGATCCTCGCGATGTTCCATGACAGTGATTTCCTCTACCCCGTTCGCCTTGGTTTCACGGTTCAGCGTCACTCCTTCAATAAGGTCGCGGAACTCCACGGTACCGGTTTCCTCGGCGATGATTGGAATATTGTAGGGATCCCAGCTGGCTATCTTGTCGTTAGCCTTGACCTTCTCACCCTCTGATTTTGATAGAATCGCACCGATCGCAAGTTCGTAGCGGTCGATTTCGACACCGTTTTCGTCTTCAATAATTACAAATCCGTTCTTGTTGACAACAACAGCCTCTTTCTTGTCGTTCATTACAATTCTTGCGTTGAAGAACTTTATTATTCCGGCATTTCTTACGCGGATGACTGGCTGCTTGTATGATGATGATGCGGTACCACCGATATGGAACGTCCTCATTGTCAGCTGCGTTCCTGGCTCGCCGATTGACTGGGCGGCGATAATTCCGAGCGCGTCTCCTATGTCCGCAAGCCTGTTTGTCGCGAGATTTTTCCCATAGCATTTTATGCAGACACCGTGAGGTGTTTCACATGTAAGCACAGAGCGGAGATAAGTGCGGTTAATCCCGCTTTCAACTATCTTGTCGGCTATCGATTCAGTGATTTCCTCGTTTGCCGCAACAATGAGCGAACCGTCACCTTTGATCGGATCGCGGATGTCCTGTGCGCTGAACCTGCCTACTATTCTGTCTTTCAGGGGGATGATTTCCTCATCTCCCTCAATGACGTTACCCACCCAGATCCCCTTGACAGTTTCACAGTCCTCTTCGTGGCATATGACATCCTGGGATACGTCGACAAGCTTACGTGTCATGTACCCGGAGTCGGCTGTTTTGAGGGCCGTGTCCGCAAGACCTTTTCTTGCTCCGTGGGTACTGATGAAGTACTCGAGCACTGAGAGACCTTCCCGGAAGTTCGATATGATGGGCCGTTCGATGATGTCGCCTGAAGGTTTGGCCATAAGACCGCGCATTCCTGCGAGCTGGCGGATCTGATCCTTGCTTCCTCGTGCACCGGAGTCCAGCATTGCGAACACAGGGTTGATCTCATGGGATTTCAATTTGTCAGCAGACCAGTCCAGAGAGGCGAATAGTTCGTTGGCCACCCTGTTGCTGGCCTGTGTCCAGATGTCGATGATTTTATTGTGGCGTTCGCCCGCCGTTATGACACCGCGGTGGAACTGGGACTCGACCTTGTCGATTTCCTTCCTTGCGTTGTCAATGTGCTCCTGTTTCTTTTCAGGAACGATCATGTCAGTGATTGAAATCGAGAATGCCGCACGCGTCGCGTACTCGTATCCCAACTTCTTCAGCGCGTCGAGAACTTCGACTGTCTTTGCATGTCCGACATTGGCATATGTAAGGCTGATAAGTTTCCCGAGGCGCTTCTTGTCTGCTGAATCATTGTAGAAACCGAGGCTTTTGTCCCAGATTTCATTGAATATGCAGCGTCCTGCGGTCGTCAAGATGAAACGGCTTTCCGAATTCCCGTGAATTGTCTTTTTACCCAAATCGGGATTAGGCAGATAGATCGCGTCATGTATTTTGATGCTTCCGGAATCCAGTGCGGACAAAACCTCATAATAATTTGTCAGGTATTTGGCCTTCTCGATATTTCTCGGCTTCACCGTGAGATAATATGAACCAAGAGTGATATCCTGGGTCGGAGTGGTGATCGGTTTTCCGTTCGCAAGTGAGAATATGTTGTTCGGGGCGTACATGAGGAGTTTCGCCTCGAGCTGGGCACCGCTTGACAGGGGAATGTGAACAGCCATCTGGTCACCGTCGAAGTCGGCGTTGAACGCCGTACAGACGAGGGGATGGATCCGGATGGCGGAACCTTCAATGAGGATGGGGTCAAACGCCTGTATGCTGAGACGGTGCAGTGTCGGTGCGCGATTCAGCATGATCGGATGACCTTTTGTCACCTCTTCAAGAATATCCCATACAACCGGTTCGCCGCGCTCGATCATTTTTTTGGCGCTGCGGACAGTATGCACGTAGCCTCTCTGCTTGAGATAGCGGATGATGAACGGTTCAAAGAGGACGAGAGCCATTTTCTTCGGAAGACCGCACTGTCCAAGAGTGAGTTCGGGACCGACGACAATAACTGAACGGCCTGAATAGTCAACGCGTTTTCCGAGGAGATTCTGACGGAAGCGTCCCTGTTTCCCCTTAAGCATGTCACTCAGGGACTTGAGAGGGCGGTTTCCGGCGCCTGTGACTGCGCGGCCGTGACGGCCGTTGTCAAGCAGGGCGTCCACGGCTTCCTGCAACATGCGCTTCTCGTTGCGTATGATGACTTCCGGAGTCCGGAGTTTCAGGAGGTTCTTCAACCTGTTGTTTCTGTTTATTATGCGCCTGTAGAGGTCATTGAGATCCGATGTCGCGAACCTGCCTCCTTCGAGGGGGACAAGAGGCCTGAGATCCGGGGGAATGACCGGAAGCACTTCCAGAATCATCCATTCGGGACGTGAATTGCTTTTTATGAACCCTTCGACAAGCCTGGTCCTTTTCGCGAGTTTGATGCGGATCACCTTGCTTCTTGTCGAGGACATCTGCTCTTCGAGGTCTTTCGCGAGAACGTCGAGTTTTATTTTTTCAAGCAGTGTTCTTACGGCCGGGGCGCCCATGTCGGCCTTGAAGTTGTCTCCATAGTCCTCCCTGGCCTCGCGATATTCGGTTTCGCTGAGGGGCTGTCCAAGTTTAAGCGGGGTATTCCCCGGATCAATGACAACCCAGTCCTCATAATAGATGACTCTTTCGAGAGATCTCGCCGTCATATCGAGCATGAGACCGAGACGGCTCGGCATGCACTTGAAGAACCAGATGTGAGAGACCGGTACGGCAAGATCAATGTGACCCATGCGTTCACGCCTGACCCTTGACTGCGTCACTTCAACGCCGCACCTGTCGCAGACTACACCCTTGTGCTTAACGCGCTTGTATTTTCCGCAATTGCATTCCCAGTCGCGGGTGGGGCCGAAAATTCTTTCACAGAATAGTCCGCCTTTTTCCGGCTTGAAGCTGCGGTAATTTATTGTTTCAGGATTTTTAATTTCACCATGGCTCCAGGAACGAATTACCTCAGGAGACGCCACGTTGATGGTGACCGCTCCGAACGAGGATGATTCCTCGCGCTGTCCGAGAAGCTCTTTATATGCATAACTGCTGTCTATCACTGTTGAACCCTCCTGCAAAAATTAATCGGGCAAGTTTTGTTTGTTTGTGATGCGGATATCGATTCCAAGGCTCTGCATTTCCTTAAGCAGAACGTTGAACGATTCTGGCCTGTGAGGTTCGAGCACGTTGTGGCCTTTCACAATGGACTCGTAAATCCTCGCACGTCCGACAACGTCATCGCTCTTGACCGTGAGCATTTCCTGAAGAGTATAGGCCGCACCGTATGCTTCAAGGGCCCATACTTCCATTTCCCCGAAACGCTGACCG
>JBAZRS010000038.1:7865-16143 GCA_041662825.1 Victivallales bacterium
GGGAATAGGGTCCGACGGCTCGCGCATGGATCGTGTTCGACACGAGATGGTCGAGTTTCATCATGTAGATCTGTCCGACCATGACTCTCTGGGCGAATTTCTCGCCTGACCTTCCATCGTAGAGCTCCGTTTTACCGTCAAACACATGCTTGCCGTGCTCCACTTTAAAACCGAGGTTGTAGGTCTCCCCCTTGTCCTTGCTGTGCTTCTCATCGGCCTTTTTCATCAGCTCAACGATTTTCTCTTCGCTCACACCGTCAAACACGGGGCTTGCGACCTTCATCCCGAGTATTTTCGCAGCCCATCCGAGATGTGTCTCGAGAACCTGACCCACGTTCATTCGGCTGGGTACGCCGAGGGGATTCAGGACTATGTCCACTGCGGTTCCGTCCGCAAGGAAAGGCATGTCCTCTTCCGGGACAATCTTGGCGACAATACCCTTGTTTCCATGGCGGCCGGCCATCTTATCTCCGACTTCAAGCTTGCGCTTGCTTGCCACATACACCTTGACTTTTTTGACGATTCCGGGATCAACGCCTTCTCCTTTGTCGAGAGACTTGAGGATTTCATCCCTGTTGAATTCTATTTCCTTGAACCTTGGGACGAAAACGTCGATTATGCCGTCAATTGTCTTCTTGAGAGGGCACGGATCCATATTGTACAGCTGGTGCTTATTTGCGAGCTTGAGCACCGAACTGCGCGTCACTTTCCTGTTTGCGGAGATTAGTATCGCGTTTTGTTTTGATGAAGAACCGTCATATATGGGACAAGGGAGTTTCTGTCCGAGCATTATCTCGGCAAGCCTGTCGGCCAGTTCTTTGACGATTTCATTGCATTCGTTCTTGTAGTTGTCCTTTGCCAGTTTCGCCTGGCGCCTTATCTCGGACTTTGTCAAGGTCTGCCTGTTGGGATCTTTGCTTCTCTCAATCCTGACATCCATGACAATACCGCCCTTGCCGCTGCTTACGATAAGGCTTGAATCCTTTACATCTGCGGCTTTTTCACCGAATATGGCCCTGAGGAGTCTTTCTTCCGGTGCAAGTTCGGTTTCAGATTTGGGTGTGATTTTCCCGACCAGGATATCTCCGGCCTTGACTTCCGCGCCCAGCCTGACAATTCCGTCAGGGCCGAGATTCCTCAGCGCTTCTTCACTGACGTTCGGAATATCCCTTGTGATTTCCTCGGGACCCAACTTTGTGTCACGGGCGGTCAATTCGAATTCATCGATATGAATGCTTGTGAAAACGTCGTCTTTCACAATGCGTTCATTGATGACGATGGCGTCCTCGAAGTTGTACCCGCACCAGGGCATGAAGGCGACAAACACATTTTTGCCGAGGGCAAGCTCACCCTGCGAGGTAGCTGCTCCGTCCGCGATGACTCCGCCTTTTTTGACTTTCTGCCCCACTCTGACGACAGGGCGCTGGTTGATGCAAGTTCCCGCATTACTGCGGAGATATTTTTTCAGCTGATAGGTCTGGGCCTTTTCATCTTTTTCAGACTTGGGCAATTTGCCGTCGGGAGTAATTATGACGGTGTTTCCCGTGACGCTTGCGACTATTCCCTCTTTTTCAGCAACAGACACAGCCCTGGAATCGGCGGCGACCCTGTGCTCAAGACCTGTTCCGACAAGCGGAGATTCGGTCGTCATGAGGGGAACAGCCTGGCGTTGCATGTTTGACCCCATGAGCGCCCTGTTGGCGTCATCGTGCTCGAGGAAAGGTATAAGTCCTGCTGCCGCGCTTACAAGCTGTTTCGGTGAAACATCCATATATTCAATGGAAGATTTCAGCATTTCGGCTGAATCACCCTGCTTTCTGCACATTACCATGTCGCTGAGGAATTTCCCTTTTTCGTCAATCGTCGCATTTGCCTGGGCGATTACGAATTTCTCCTCCACGTCGGCGGTAAGGTAGTCGACATCCTTTGAGACAACGCCATTTTTGACAACCCTGTACGGAGTCTCAAGGAAACCGTAGCTGTTGATCCTGGCATAGAGTGACATTGACGATATAAGTCCGATGTTCGGACCTTCAGGCGTCTCGATCGGGCACACCCTTCCATAATGGCTTGAATGAACGTCTCGGACTTCAAATCCCGCACGTTCACGGCTCAGTCCGCCTGGTCCGAGGGCGCTGAGACGTCTTTTATTCGTGAGTTCGGAAAGCGGATTTGTCTGATCCATGAACTGGGAAAGCTGGTTTCTTGCGAAAAAGTCCCTGACCACACCTGCGAAAGCTTTTGGATTCACAAGCTGTCCCGGGCTAATGTTCTGGCCGTCAGTTCCGAGAAGAGTCATGCGATCGCGGATGAGGCGCTCTGTCCTTACAAGTCCGACGCGGCACTGGTTTTGGAGAAGTTCTCCAACGGTTCTTACGCGCCTGCTTCCAAGGTGGTCTATGTCGTCGACCTGTCCACTCGTATTGCGGAGCTTTATGAGCCCCTTGGTCGCCTCCATGAGATCCTGTTTGTCGAGAATCCTCACATTGATGGGGGTATTGAGGCCGAGTTTCTGATTTATCTTGAAGCGGCCCACTTCACCCAGATCATAGCGGCGCACGTCGAAGAACAGGCGCTTGAGAAGCTGTTTTGCATTGTTTATGCTTGGAGGATCTCCGGGTCTCATTCTTCTGTAGACCTCCTTAAGAGCCTCTTCCTGTGTGCGTGCCGGATCGCGCTTGAGGCACAGTATGATGTGGTTGAGACCTTCAGGAACTTCTGCGAGTTCGACTTTCTTGACTTCAGCGTCTGAAATTGTTTTCAGAATGGCTTCAGTCAGGGGTTCGAGCTCGTTGACAATGACCGATCCCGAAGGATCCGCTACATCGTTTACAGTGTAAAAATTTGCAAGTTCCTTGCCGTCTTTTTTAAGAAGGTTTGCAACTGTATGCGTCTCAACCTTGTAAATTGCAGAGAGTATGTCCGAATTTGTCTCGTATCCAATTGCGCGGAGGAATGTGGTGATGAGGAATTTTCTTCTCCTGCGCCTTCTGTCAAGATAAATATAGATGAGGTCGTTTATATCGTACTGGACTTCCATCCATGAACCGCGGTCGGGAATAATCCTGAAAGAATATAGTGTACGCCCGTTGGAATGGCGTGTTTTCTCAAAGCAGATGCCGGGGGACCTGTGAAGCTGGCTTATGATTACGCGCTCGGCGCCGTTGATCACAAAGGTCCCGCGGTCGGTCATCATCGGAAGGTCGCCGAAGTAGACCACTTCCTCAACTTTTTTGCCTTTGTCGTCTATCTTAAATGAAACGTGGAGGGGCGAACAGTATGTTTCGCCGTCCTTGATGCAGTCAAGAACAGATCTCTTTGCATCGCCTATAGTATATTGGGTAAAATCCAGGGAAAGCTGCTTGTCAAAGCTTTCAATGGGGAAAACCTCTTTGAATACTTCCTGCAACCCTAGGTTTTTTCTTTTTACCGGAGGAACATCCTTCTGCAGAAAAGAAGCGTAAGATTCGAGTTGGACCCCGATAAGGTCCGGAATATCAAGCACATCCTGCAGTTTTCCAAAATTTAAGCGTTCAGCCATAGTTCACCCGCACAGATTGTTAGTATGTCATTTACACGAAAAAACGGAGATGTAATCTCCGACCATGAGAAATAAAGCATACTCGTGACGGAGATAACTCTCCGCCACGAGTATTTTATAAATATACCAATACTTATTTAAGCTCGACTTTTGCGCCTGCGCCTTCAAGCTGCGCTTTGATTTTGGCGGCTTCGTCTTTAGTTACGCCTTCCTTGACGGGCTTCGGTGCGCCTTCTACAAGGTCTTTGGCTTCCTTAAGTCCGAGCCCGGTGATTGTCCTGACTTCCTTGATGACTTTGATCTTGTCAGCGCCGAAGTTTGCGAGAATTACAGAGAATTCTGTTTTCTCTTCAACAGCCGCAGCAGGGGCTGCAGCAGCGGCAACAGCAGCAACCGGAGCCGCAGCAGTTACACCGAGGCGAGTTTCAAGAGCTTTCACAAGCTTTGAAAGTTCAATCACTGTAAGGTTTTCGACGTAGGAGATGAACTGATCCATTTCCTTTGATACTTCAACTTTAACTTCGTCAGACATTGGGAACCTCCATATTTAATATTAATTGGCTTTTTCTTTTTTATCTTTAAACGCATTTATCAGATTGACTATTTCTGTCGCCTTCATGTCCAGTATTGTCACCAGATTCCTAGAAGGAGCCAGGAGTACGCCGAGCAACTGTGCCCTGAGGACTTCGCGAGAAGGCAGATCCGCCAGCGCGGCGACATCTCCCCCGCCGAGAACAGCCCCTTCGAGATAGCCGGCTTTCGCCTTGACAGGTTCGTGGGTCTTTGCAAAACCCAGAAGAGCCTTCGCAACCGCGCCGGCATCGCCTTTTCCTGAAACAACGGCGGTGTCCCCGACGATTTTCAGTTCAGACAGCCCCTTTATGCCTTTCTGCTCCGCCGCCTTCTTGATGAGGCGGTTTTTGAGCACATGGCATTCCGCGTTGTGTTTTGAAAGGGATTCGCGGAGTTCGGAAAAATCCCGGACCGTAAGCCCCTTGTACGACATGAGGAACACATAATCTGACTTCTCGAGTGTATTCCCTATTTCATTTAAAAGCTGTATTTTTTCAACTCTCATGATACCACCTTCGAAAATTCGTTAGCATCAACCCTGATCCCGGGGCTCATCGTTGAAGAAAGCGTGCAGCTTTCAATATAAACGCCTTTTGCAGCGGCCGGTTTCGCGCGGATTATCGCATGAATCACAGTCTCGCAGTTTTCAGCAATGTCTTCCTTGGGGAATGACAGCTTGCCGACCGGCACATGAATACATGCGCCTTTGTCGATCCTGAATTCAACCCTTCCCGCCTTGGCCTCCCGCACCGCGACATCAACCTGTTCGGTCACTGTCCCAGTCTTGGGGTTCGGCATGAGACCTTTGGGGCCGAGTACTTTACCGAGCGTCCTCACCTGGTTCATCGCAGAGGGAGTGGAAATGAGTACATCGAAGTCCAGCCATCCGCCCTTGATTTTTGCGATGATTTCCTCAAACCCGACATGGTCTGCGCCAGCGGCCTTTGCTTTGTTGGCAGCTTCGCCGTCGGCTATGACAACAATGCGCACCTTCTTTCCTGTCCCTTTCGGGAGCGGAACGGCACCTCTGACATTCTGGTCGGAGTGCTTGGGGTCAATCCCGAGTTTGAATGCGAGATCCACGGTTTCATCAAATTTGGCCTTGGGAAGTGAGACAAGCAGGTCTATCGCCTTTTTAAGGGGGAGTTTGACATCCCTGTTCACCTTTTCGGACTTGACAATATATGATTTACTTCTTTTACGCATCTATCACCTCAATACCCATGCTGCGTGCAGTTCCTTCGATGATCCTCATTGCAGCCGCCTCGGTCCTTGCGTTGAGATCCTTCATCTTGGTCTTTGCGATTTCCTTGATCTGTACCCTCGTGATTTTCCCCGCGCTCTCCCTTCCCGGAGTTTTTGATCCGGATGCGAGATTCGCGGCCTTCTTGATGAGAATGGGGGCCGGAGGCGTCTTCGTTATGAATGTGAACGACTTGTCCTGATAGACCGTGATGATTACAGGAAGAATCATTCCGGCCTGGGACTGGGTGGCAGCATTATACTTCTTACAGAACTCCATGATGTTAATCCCCGCCTGTCCAAGGGCTGGACCGACAGGAGGCGCCGGATTAGCGGCGCCGGCTGGAATCTGCAGTTTAATCTGCCCGACTACTTTTTTTGCCATTTTCCTCTCCTCTTCATGCTGTGGTCCGAAACGGCAGGGCTTCTTCCACATCGCACGAATTAGTGTTTATATAAAAAATTGAACGGAGACTACTCGCGCTCAACCTGCCAATACTCAACTTCCACGGGTGTCGAACGTCCGAAAATGGAAACAAGCAGTTTCAATTTTCCGCGCTCCTGGTCTATCGCCTCGATTACGCCTTCGAAATTCTCGAAAGCCCCTTCCTTGATCTTGACATTCTCCCCGATATCGTAATTTATTTTCGGGGTGATCTTGTCTTCGGTCTCGGTAACCTGGCGCATAAGGTCATCAACTTCCGACGGGCTGAGCGGTATCGGGCGGTTGCCGCTTCCGACTATCCCTATCACCCCTTGGATTTCGCGAATGAAATACCAGGTTTCCTCATCGATCTTCTTTGTTTCCGAATTGTAAAGATCCATCCTTGCAAGAATGTATCCGGGAAAATATTTGCGTGCGGTGGTGGTCTTCTTGCCCTGTCTTACTTCAGAAATCTTCTCCATGGGGACGAGCACTTCATAGACACCCAGCGCCTCGCCCTTGGCGAGGTGCTTCTCGATAGATTCCTTTACCTTGTTTTCATGTCCAGACAGCGTATGTACAACAAACCACTGCCCCGGTTTCTGTTCAGCCATTTGCGTATACCCCGAAAATAAAGTTACATTGTGAGAAAGCTTATAACCTTCATGCTGATAAGATCGACAAGTGCGACAAAACCTGCCAGGATAAGCACCGTGATTATAACGAGAACTGTCGATTCGAACAGTTGAGACCTTTCGGGCCAGCTGCATTTTTTCAGTTCATTTATGGTATCGTTAATGAACAACCTTGCTTTTGTTAGCCAGTTACCCATATATCAGTTGAAGTTTCCTTAAAAATTTATAGACTTTTTATTTATTCTTGGCAGGTGAGACAGGAATCGAACCTGCGACCTGCGGTTTTGGAGACCGCCGCTCTACCAATTGAGCTACTCACCTAAATTTAAGAAATCACTTGATTTCCCGGTGGAGTGTATGTTTTCGCTCGGATTTGCAGAACTTTTTTTTCTCGAGCCTGCCCGGAGTGTTGCGTTTCTCTTTCCTTGTTGTGTAATTGCGGTTCTTACACTCAGTGCATGCCAGTGTTATGATTTCACGCGCCATAAGATTTTACCTGCTTCTCTTTTATATAAGCGACCCGAACAGCCCGTGTGAGCTGGTCGGGATCGCAAATTTCTCAAATTATTCTAGAATTAAATTATTCGATGATTTCTGTTACTCGTCCGGATGCGACTGTGCGTCCGCCTTCACGTATTGCGAAGCGGAGGGTCTTCTCCATTGCAATCGGGCATATGAGCTCGACCACCACGGAAGTGTTGTCTCCGGGCATTACCATCTCAGTTCCGGCATTAAGGCTAATCGTTCCGGTCACGTCAGTCGTACGGAAGTAGAACTGCGGACGGTAGTTTGTGAAGAAAGGTGTGTGGCGTCCGCCTTCTTCCTTGCTCAGAACGTAGATTTCCGCCTTGAACTTCTTATGGGGGGTGATTGAACCCGGCTTTGCGAGGACCTGTCCTCTCTGGACATCCTCTTTCTTGGTATTACGGAGGAGGCATCCGAGATTGTCGCCGGCCTGTCCGCCTTCTTTAAGCTCTTTGCGGAACATTTCAACGCCGGTAACAGTCGTTTTGACTGTCGGGACGATTCCGATGATTTCGACTTCGTCCTGAACCTTGACCCTGCCGCGTTCCACACGACCAGTTACAACTGTCCCACGGCCCTCGATCGAGAACACGTCTTCAACTGAAAGAAGGAACGGAAGATCTATTTCACGGACAGGTTCCGGAATGTATGAGTCGATGGCGTCCATCAGATCCTGGATGCATCTTGCGTCCGGATGATCCGGTTTGGGGGCGGCGATCGCCTTGGTGGCCGAACCGCGGATGATCGGGGTTGTGTCGCCGGAGAATCCGTATTTCGTGAGAAGATCGCGGACTTCCATTTCAACAAGGCCGAGAAGCTCTTCGTCGTCGACAAGGTCAACCTTGTTAAGGAATACGACAAGAGAAGGAACGCCGACCTGGCGTGCGAGGAGAATGTGTTCGCGCGTCTGTGGCATCGGGCCGTCGACGGCGCTGACGACAAGTACCGCACCGTCCATCTGGGCAGCACCGGTGATCATGTTCTTCACGTAGTCCGCATGTCCGGGACAGTCGACATGGGCGTAATGGCGTTTCGCACTCTGATACTCAACATGCGATGTCGCGATCGTGAGAATCTTGGTGGAATCGCGGCGACCCTGTTTTTCGGACGCCTTGGCGACTTCATCATATGGGATGTAGTCTGCAAGTCCTTTGTCATGCTGTACTTTTGTAATAGCGGCTGTCAATGTTGTCTTGCCATGATCAACGTGACCAATGGTTCCTACGTTCACATGCGGTTTCGACCTTACAAATGCTTCTTTTGCCATTATCAACCTCCCGGTATATTTTTTAATACCTTAAATATATTTCTCTATACGTTATATTAATCGCAATTACT
>JBAZRS010000039.1:0-16054 GCA_041662825.1 Victivallales bacterium
AATCCACCAATACACACGTGATCTGACCCTGGTCATATGCGTCGTCCAGGGCGCAATGGCGGCAATGGCGATGATGAGGCCGGAACGCCTCGGAATGCCACACCCCACTCAGGATCTTGTACTCAATCCCGGACCTGCCTTCGTTTTAATGACGGTTGTCATTCTAACATGCGGTACGATGTTTCTCATGTGGTTGGGCGAGCAAATCACTCACTACGGCATAGGAAATGGAGCCTCCGTGATTATAACTGTAAGCATTATTTCCAGAATGCCCTCTTCATGTTTGCATCTTTTTGACATGGCCAAAACTGGATTATCTGATTCAGGCCAGAGATTTACAGGTGCGCATGTCATGATTCTCTTTATAATCTTCGCCCTTGTCACAGCCGCAACAATCCTGATTACCCAGGGACAGCGCAGGATTCCCATTCAGATGGCTAAGCGAATTGTCGGATTCAACAAGATGAAGGGTGGCACGACCTATATGCCGCTAAAAGTTAATTTTTCCGGAGTTATGCCTATCATTTTCGCAAGTGCCATACTCATGTTTCCCCCCATGATTCTCGCTTGGATACCGACAGAGTTTACACGTTCAACACTTGCGGGTCTTTTCGTCAGACAGGAAAGCTTTTCCTACATGCTCATCTACGGCGCAATGATTCTGATATTCTCATATTTCTGGGTTGCAAACCAGTTCAATCCGATTCAGATATCTGAAAATCTGAAGAAGGAGGGCGCATATATTCCAGGCATACGCCCTGGAAGGCCAACCGCAGAATTCCTTGATCATACAATGACAAGAATCACTCTTGCCGGAGCAATATTCCTTACTGCCCTAGCGCTTTTTCCGACAATACTTACCTCAGAAATGAACGTTCCATACATGATAGCCTCATTCTTCGGGGGAACAAGTCTTCTGATCATCGTTGGTGTCATGCTCGATACGCTCAGCCAGATGGAATCCCACCTCGTAATGCGCAATTATGACGGTTTCCTGAAACGCGGACGTCTTCGCAGCAGAAGAGGGCGCTAATAAATCCGTTATCGCTATCAGTCGTCTCATACACGAATTGAACTTTTTTCATTATTCTTACCAGTATAACTGTTTATAAATTCCCAGTCTATCCTAGATTTTATTCAAATCTCTGTTTGATTTGCATTTAAAAAGATGATACTGTATTGTTTTAATGATTAAATCAATATGGAGAATTCCCTTGTGCAAGACATCATTAAAAGCAAAACAGATCAGGTAATAGACCGGATCTCCGTTTGGCTGAAGTCTGGTGAGTTCAAGATTGGAGACAGACTGCCGTCAGAACGGGACCTATCAGCCCGTCTTGGCGTCAGCCTGCTGACCGTAAACAAGGCGATGGCTAGATTGGAAGATTTGTCACTTGTCAGCCGTTCTGCTGGTCGTGGCACGCATGTGACCTACCTCCCTTCGCCGGATGCCATCGCAGTCATCTGCGACATATGTCACCTTTCAAATTCCTCCAGCTCGCCCTATATTGATATTTTGATAGCCAATCTTCTTAAAAATGCCCGCGATGCCGGTGCTGTTCCGCATTTTCTGATCGGTCGCGGGCGCAATGCCCCGGATTTCCTAGACAGCCTCGGCTTTGAATCAGCGATCTGGCACAGTATAAAGGGGGCGGTGGCCATGGCCTGGTGCGATGGAGCAGAAGATGTGATGGAGAAACGCGGTATTCCGCTGGTCACCATTTCGACCAAAGATCAAGGTCGACACTCCATCATACTTGACTACGTAATGCTGGGAAAGATGGCGGCCCGCCTGATCGCTGAAGCTCCAGAAGGGGATATTGGCCTCTTCTACAATTCATGTTTCGATGAATTGCCTTGGAACAATCCGGCTATTGCATTCATCGATGAAATCTCCCGCCTCGGGATCTCGCCTGAACGAGTGAAGAAACATCCCTGTGCTGAAAACAGGAATGGCGGATTCGAGCTCGCCAGGAAACTTGTCTCTTCCGGTGCCGAACCGCAACACCTTGTCTTTACAGACGAAAACATCGCCTCCGGATATCTCGATGGAATGGTCAGCCAGCATTCGCCTGACCGTTGTTTCATCACCCATCACACCCTCTCGGAACAGCCATTGCCCATACCTTCATACTTTAACCGCCTCTCATTTAATATTCATGACATTTGCAGAGAGGCCATACGGATGCTGGAGAACCTGCGTGCCGCACCGGCAAACTTCAAACCATGCCGCAAAATGATTCGGCCGACCCTGTTTAAGACAGGGCACTCTTTGGCTTCGAGCGCCTCCAGCAACTTGGCAAGCATATGCAGCACAGCCAATTTGCCTTTGGATTAAAAAGACAAGAAACTAAACAATTAGAATAAATCAGGGGAATAACCATCGATAGAATAAACATTACGGCCGCCCAGAGGCATATTTTCACACTCATTGAGCTTCTTGTCGTCATCGCCATAATCGCCATTCTGGCGAGCATGCTCCTGCCGGCTCTCGGCCGGGCGAAAGAATCCGCAAAACGGATAAGTTGCGCCAGCAACCTGAAACAGTTGGATCTGGCGTTTTTATCTTACCTGGGGGATAATCAGGAATTTCTGCCTCCTGCCATAATCGCCATCTCAGGAGTCAATACAGTATGGGGACAGACGATGGCTGACAGCCAGTACATAAGTCCTGACGCTCTCGGGTACAACCCCAAATCCAGAACATTGCTCTGCCCGTCAAGTCTGGTAGCCGACAATGGCAGGAGCATATATACTCTGGGGAATTATGGAATGAATGCATTGATCACTTATACCCTTGGGCAAGCGGGCGCCATCACCCCTTACCGTACCACTGCCATTAAAAACCCAAGCAGCAAAATCCTCCTGCTTGATTCCGGAAACTCTTATATCCATTACGGACACATTACCACCCCCAGCCATAACGTCTTCTATATCCCCGGAGCCAGAAATAACCTGACGTTGCCTTGGAATCAAGGCAACTATCAATATCAACAGGACGATGCATGGAAAGGACGCCACGACAAGAAAGTAAATATCATATATTTTGACGGTCATTTGGATACATCCCCGGCAAACGATCTGACAGGCACAACCCTCTGGAACCGCTGAGGAATCATTTTTACCTCAGTAAGCCCGACGATTGAAAAGGATTGTCTCAATAATGTTGAAGCTTAATACACTTGCTCCTTTTGAAACTGCTGCCCTCTGTCTGCAAGCAGTTCCCACACCAGTCGATGCGAATGCGAAAAAAACGCTTATAAAATGCAATACTTTTTTGTAAAGGGAATAAGGCTTAACATGCATAAACTTTTCAGCATAACAGGAATCGCTATACTGGCAGGCTGGCTTTTGAGCTGCGGTCTGTCTGCCATGGCAGATCAATCCGACTCTTCAGGTAAACTGCCGCCGCTGACAGTCAGCGTCAAGGATTTCGGTGCCAAAGGCGACGGCGTCAGCGACGATACCGACGCCATCCAACGCGCAGTCAATGCTGCCGCCGGCCACACGAAAACATATCCTCGCATGTGGGGTGCAGGTTATCCGGAACTTGTCTTTCCTTCCGGAAATTATCTGATCTCCCGTACCGTCGTTTTGGCCTCAGGCCTGGAACCATTAAAAGGTCTGGACAAGGGTAAAGGCACCAACAACGGTTTTTCCAAAGGGCTGGGCTTCGCATATGTGCGCGGACAGGGCGAAGTGACGATTCGCCAATCCAACCCGAAAGCCGATATCTTCTATGTCGGAATGGCATATAAGACGATGATTGAAAATATCACCTTCGACGGTGGTCGCCACGGCATCAACCTATGGACCGGCAATCAGGACGCATCGATGCCGATCATCCGTCACTGCCGTTTCCGCAACTCATCCGGCTATGCCATCCAGACTCCTTATATCACCCGAAACCAGGCCGGCGACTTTTTCGGTTATTGCATAATCGCTCCCGACGGCACCATGAATGAAGTCAATGATCCGGATGCCAAACATTTCCTCTACCATTCCACCTATCTGCACATCGACGACTGCGAATTCATCAACTGTGCAAATGTCCTGTTCACTGTCGCCGATATGGCCCTGATGGAAAACTGCCGGATCGAAACAAGTCCGGCAATGAAAGGGGCGGCGATTCGCACCGGCGGTCTGCTGAAACTGGAGAACATCACCGCACTTGCCCATGTCCGCCCCGGTCTTGAACAACGCTGGATCGATCTGGATTTCGGCGCCACCAACTGGATTGTCGGACGCAATCTTAAATTCACCACCGATTCCGACATCGGACTCTGCGCAGTTTACAGCCTTGACCGCTTCCGCCGTTCCGGTTCATACAATCCCAGTGCGATCATCCTGCAGGATTCCGAATTCAAAGTCGCAGGCTGTCCGGAAAACTCGCTTATCTTCTGTAAGGACGTGCCCAACATCATCAGCGTCTCAAACTGTACACAGACCGGCAATGCTGACACGCAAGTTCTGGGATTCCCCTCCCCCAAGCCCGAATCATACTTCATCGGGGAAAACGGCAAAACTCCCATCGTTCCCAATGGCCTCGCCTATATGATCGATGACCGCAACCGCCATTTCAAATGCGAGCTTCCTCCCTCCATGCGCCCGTTCCAACGTGCTCCACTGCCTGTGAAAATATCTGAACAACTCGACCAGATGACCTCCCTGTCCAAAAACGAACTGCTGACAATCAAATCATTTTCCCTTCCAGTGCGTACCCTCAATGCGGCTGATTTCGGAATCGTTGGAGATGGGGTCACCGACGATAGTGCCGCCATACAGAAAGTTTTCAATGCAGCCAAAGAAGGGGAGATGACCGAAATTTTATTTCCCGGAGCAGTTTATAAGATTGGTCAGACAATCCGTCTTCCGGCACGCGCCAGCATCCGGGGCAGCGCCCGTGCAGTCTTCCTGTCAGCCGACCAGTCCCCACACGGTTTCAGCGCTCCGGATGTGCAAGAGCTCGCAATACTCAACTGCGCCTTTGAAAGCGGTGGACGGCAGATGGCTCTCTCAATAGGAGGTGAAAACCCTGCACGTATTCTCTTTGACAATTGCAGTTTTTCCAACTCCTGCGCCGAAGCCATAACCTGCATTTCTGGAGCCAAGACATTTGCCGGCCGAACCGCGTCACGGCTCCGGATCGCCAATACGTTGTTTTACAATAACCGCACGTCCCTGGTTAACAATGTCACGGCCGTAGTCGACTCATGTTGGCTTGCCGGTTACGCCTTCAGCTTCAAAGAGGGCGTTGATTTGAAAAGCAAACGCTCATGGGAAGGCGCCGATTATCGGAAAGGACTGCTGGACAACGATCCGGTCCGCGAAACGGCGGATGTCAAAAACTACGGAATCATGAGGGCGGAAAACATTTTGGGGGTTCCGATGGGCAAAGGATATGGCCGTAATTTCCGCTGGTTCGACAATACCGGAACTCTGCTGTGCGATTATTTCCGCTTCGGCGGTGAACAGGGGGGACGACGGGCAGTTGACATAATTCCCGGTGCAGAGAAAACAGAGAATAAAGTGGTGATCCGCAACTCCTGGCTGCATCATATGACCGGCTCCCACCATTTCCCAAATAATCCGGAGGCGATGGTGCCGCAATCCCATATGGTCTTTTGCGCAACGGCACCCGATCTGCTGGTGCTCCAAAACAATATCGGCATGGAAACGTCTTATCCGCCGCACGGCGTGATAGGCGATTCGATTCAGAGCAAAAACCAGACAATCTTTGCTGCCGCAGGCGCCCGTATTTTCATGAGCACCAACATAATCCCAGAGACAACCGGCATAAGGCTGACTCCCGAACAAATCAAGGCGGCCTCCGGAAAATAATAGCCGGTGTCGGGATAAATCCTTATTCTTGTATTGTAAAATCCATGATATATAATTTATTTGGAAAATAAATTATTCTCACTGGAGATGAAATGTCCTTGAAAAACGTGATAGCGATTGACGGGCCTGCGGCTTCGGGAAAGAGCACTGTCGCCCAGAAAGTCGCCGACAGGCTAAATGGATTCTATATAAGCACAGGGAACATGTACAGGGCGATAACCCTTTTCCTCATGCAGAGGAAACTGGATTTGAATTCACAGGTCTCCCCCGAGAAAATTGATTCCCTGCTTAAGGAACTGGACTTGTCATTTTTCAAAACCGATGACGGCAAACTCTCCATGAAAATCAACGGGGCAACTGCCGATTCCGCCATACGCTCGCCGGAGGTCGCCAAACTTGTCAGCAAAATTGCCGCCATGGAAAACGTCCGCGCCTGGCTGACAGGCAGGCAGAGGGAACTTTCAGGCCTGGGGCTCATAATAATGGAGGGGCGCGATATTGGAACGGTAATTTTCCCGGACGCCAAGTACAAGTTCTTCATTACAGCATCGCCTGAAGTAAGGGCGCGGAGAAGACTTGCCCAGTCCGGGGAAACACCGGAGGGCTCAACCGTGGCCTCCGTCGCAAAGGAAATCGCCGCCCGCGATGAAATGGACAGCAAACGTAAAATCGCCCCTTTAAAAAAAGCCGATGATGCTATATTCATAGACAGCAGTGAAATGACAGTTGAAGAAGTTGTAAACCTCATCTCATCGTTTATTAAATAATCCTGAATATCCAATAATGAGAAAAACCGAGATCAAATACCGTGTCCCCTATGCCGACACCGACCAGATGGGTGTAGTCTATTACGCCAATTTCCTGGTTTATTTTGAAAGGCTGAGGAACGAGCTTCTCCGCGAGGACGGACTGCCCTACTATGAAATTGAAAGGCTGGGCATCATGCTTCCTGTCATAGAGGCCGTCTGCAAATACAGGAATCCGGCGAGATATGACGACATGCTGACCTTTTCAGGCTGGGTGGATGAAATCAAAGGCGTTAAAATCAAAATCTGTTGCGAAGTTCGCAAGGACATGGAACTTCTGGCGGAAGGATATACGGTTCACGCCTGCGTTGACATAAAAACACGCCGGCCCATCAGACCGCCGGAATGCCTCTTGGCTTTGGTGGGTGAAAAGTTGAATTAGGCGGCTTGGAAGCCGCAACTTTTGAACAATCGAACAGACGAACATTCGAATTACGAATATCGAAGTATAAGAATTCAGGAACGAGGAAAATGTAGTCAGTAATCTTGTTGGAGTTCACAGCTTTAGCGTGTCTTTTTCTTTAAAACTCGGTCACTTGGCCACTCGGATACTTGGAATCTATTGGAAACTTTGAAATTCACTGGCAATTTAACCTTTTAACATATTGAAAAACCAACATGGCGGAAATACGTTTTGCAAGTCAGGTGATTTTAAACGAGGATGCAACCAGCCGCTGGCCCCACCCTAAAAATGCGGCATTGATTCTTTCCCTGGCCGTCCTCTCGATGGTGCTCTTCGGGCTTGCCATGCTCTATTCCACCTCCTCCGGCATAGCCGGAGCCACTCTCTTCAAAAAACAGATGCTGTGGGCGACTGTCGGAATCATCGGTGCGACGGCGGTATATATGTTCGGCTACCGCAATGTGGTGAAATACTCTATAATATTTTTAATGATAAGCATATTTCTGCTGCTCTTTGCAAGGGCCTGCAGACCAATCAACGGAGCCTACAGGTGGATTCAGTTCCACGGATTGAGCATACAGCCTTCGGAATTCGCAAAGATCTCCCTGGTGCTTTTCCTCGCATATTTCTGTTCCATGAGGCAAAGGTTCCTGAATTCTTTTTTCCACGGGATAATTCCCCTCGGAATAGCGATAGGAGCCACGTGCGGACTCATCCTCATCGGAAAGGACTGGGGCACGACAATCCTGCTTGCGGCGACCGCAGGGCTCATGCTTTTTGTCGCCGGAGTGAGGCTTGCATATCTTCTTCTCGGTCCCGCTGCCCTGCCTTTCCTTTTTCTTTACGCAAAATACATGGATCCGGAAAGATGGTCCCGCCTGACTTCATTCATGAATCCTGAAATAGTTGCAAAAGACAGCGGATACCAGCTTTGGAACTCATTGATGGCGCTCGGATCCGGCTTCTGGAGCGGACTCGGATTTACGCAGAGCAGGCTGAAATGGAATTATCTGCCCGAGGCCCACACCGATTTCATCCTTTCAATCGTAGGAGAGGAACTCGGATTCATAGCCATCCTCCTTGTCATTTTCGCCTATATCGTCATAATGCTGACTTCGGTCTACATATGCATAATGTCGAAAGACCGGCAGGGAATGCTTCTGGGGTTCGGGATCAGTTCAATGATCACAATGCAGGCGATAATAAACATAGGAGTGATTTCCGGAACATTCCCGACCAAGGGGATTCCCGCACCTTTCATCAGTTACGGCGGGAGCAATCTCATGATGTCAATTGTATGCATCGGACTGCTCCTTAGTATCGCAATGGATTCCGGGCAGTCACAGGATGGAGGATCCGACGGACAGGTGCAACTTAAAAACAAGGGGTCGGCAACCGACAATCCCCATGCTTGAAAAACTCGTCATAATATGCGGCGGCACCGGGGGGCACTTTTATCCCGGCCTGTCCATCGCCGAAGAGCTGAAGCGCCGCGGCGGAAACCCATTGCTGTTCATTACCGGGCGGAACGCCGAACAACAGGGAGGGATGGCATCGGCAAAGGGCGTCAATTCCATCATCCTCCCATCATCGATTCCCCCGAAAGGCCTGTCCGGAAAAATCTCCTTTGCATTTCATTCATTGAAAGGCATAATCGAAGCCAGAAAAAAACTCAGGGAGTTCAACCCATCCGCCGTACTTGCGATGGGAAGCTTCCATTCGGCCGCACCGGCGATCGCAGCCTGGACCATGGGAATACCGGTTTTCGCCCATGACGGTAATGCAAGAGTCGGCAAAGCGAATCTTTTCCTTTCGAACTTCGCAAAGCAAATGGCCCTGTCCTTCCCCCCTGTCAACAGCGGGAGCATCAAATGCAAATGGACTGTCACCGGAATGCCAGCAAGACCTCAAATTGCAAAATGCAGTCTCGGGAAAAAGGAGGCGGTCGGGCTTATAAATTCAAGGTATTCAGTTGATTTCACCGAAAACGCGCCGACGCTTCTCGTCTTTGGGGGCAGCCAGGGTGCCGAGGCTATAAACCGATGCGTCCCTGAAGCACTGAAACTGCAGGGCAGGGACAATTTCCAGGTTGTCCACCTGGCCGGGGCTAAAAACAAGGACAGCCTTGAAAAACTCTATGCCGGAAGCCCTTTTAAACATCTTGTCATTGAATCCAGCGGAGAAATGGAAATTTTTTATTCTGCGGCCGACCTTGTCATCTGCAGATCCGGCGGGAGCACCGTCGCCGAACTTTCCCTTTTTGCGAAGTTCGCAATCCTGATCCCCTACCCTTTCGCAACAGACAGCCATCAGGACGACAATGCCCGTCACTACTACTCCTGCGGCGCAGGAATCATAATCAATGAAAAAGAGCTGACAGTGACAAAGCTGGCAAGCACAATCGCAGGATGGCTTGAACAGACAGACTATTACGCCCAAAAGGGACAATTGGCAAAAGAACTTGCAAGACCTGAGGCTTCCTCCTCAATACTCGAACTGATTGAGAATTCAATAATTCCTTGATTCTTCTCCATCTCCGGATTATTTTTCCCGCATCATGAAAATCAAATTTCCTTTCAGCCTTCCCGAAGCGACCTGTGATGTAAAAACTGACTGTAAAGCAGTGGCTCTGTCATTTGATGACGGACCTTGCGCTCAGACTCCCGCCATTTTGGATGCACTGAATAAACATGACGTAAAGGCGGCTTTTTTTGTGATCGGCCGCAATGTTTCCGGCAATGAAGAAACATTGTCCCGCATTGCCCGTGAGGGGCATCTTGTAGGAAACCATTCATTCACGCATCGTCCCTGGTTTCCCTTTTATTCTTCGGGCAGAATGATCCTAGACCTGAACAAAGCCGCAGAAACCATAAGCAATGTAACCGGTGAACAGGTGCAATGGTTCCGCCCGCCCTATGGGATCAGCAATCCGATGCTGGCGAAAGCCGTGAGAAAAACCGGATACAAGGTGATGGGCTGGAGCATCAGGTCTTATGATACGTCCGCAGGCAATCCGGAAAAAGTGCTAATACGCATAAAACGCCTATTAAAACCCGGCGCTGTGATATTGCTTCACGACCGCTGCACCGGCACCCCTGAAGTAGTTGATGAAATTATCCGATATGCCCGTGCCCAAGGTTATGAATTCATTCGCCCAGACATTCTTTTCAGCTCGTATTGACTGTGAAAGGGCTTAAATGACTTCACCGGATTTTTATGGAACGCCAGCATCTTGGTGGCATAATAGCACAACGGTAAATCAAAAGGGCCTGCAAGTTGCCGGCGTTCCATAAATTAGATGCAAAGACCGGGAGATTTTTAATAATTTCTTGATAAATTATTCGCGCCGACTAGATTGATAACCAGTTTTACGAGCACCTCCACTGAGTTTCTGTTAAATCAAAAAAGTGATTATCTCACAAAGGCATCCGCCTTCGTATAAAAATGACTACGGCGCGACAAGCAAAGCCGCAAAGGAATGAAAAAAGGATTTAGAATTTTAACCATACTGGTGCTGGCAACCTCGCTTCGTTCAGTGCCAGACCAAGTGGCGACCCATCTGGAATTTTTATTGAAAGGCGAAGCATATCCTTATGAAAACAGCATTGATCATCGGGGCCAGTCGCGGCATCGGGCGTAAAATTGCGCTTCGTCTTGCCTCTGACGGTTATGATGTCGTCGCCACCTGCAGCAAAGATATTTCCGCACTGGGTCCGCTGGAATGCGATGTCAGGAACTTGGGACGGAATTTCAGCGGCTTGGCTTTTGACATCCGCGACCGTAAGGCAAGCTCCGAGGCCCTGAGCGGGTTCTTCGGGGATAAAGCGCCCGATATTCTGATATACAATGCAGGGATTGCCCGTGATAATGTCATGGTATTCATGTCTCCGGGAGAATGGGACGATGTCATCCACACCAATCTGGACGGGTTTTACAATACGGTTCATCCCTTGCTATTCCCGATGATCTCACGCAAAAGCGGGCGCATAATCGCCATCGTCAGCGCTTCAGGTCAGGTAGGGCAAGCCGGACAAGTCAATTATTCCGCCTCCAAGGCTGCGCTCATAGGTGCAGTGAAAGCTCTTGCCAAGGAAGTGGGAAAAAGGGGCATATTGGTCAATGCCGTCGCCCCGGGATTTATTGAAACGGACATGACCGCCGGGATTCCAACGGACAAGATTCTTCCAATGATTCCTCTGAACCGGGTGGGAACGGCCGATGATGTTGCAGGCGCGGTAAGCTTCCTCTGCGGTTCCGACAGCAGCTATATCCATGGCCAGGTCATCGCAATTAACGGCGGTCTGGTGATTTGATGCTAAGGAATTTAAACGTACAGGAAATTGCATTTTAACCACTAAGGCACAGAGACACAAAAGTATTTTATGCTGGAAAGAATCCGGGTCAATATAATTTTGAAAGATATTTAGCAACTTATTAATAATTATTTTGGTTTATCTGTTTTGTTGTTTTGGATTTCGCGCTTCGAATTTCGAGTTTCACATAAACCCTCTGTGCCTTTGTGTCTCTGTGGTTAATTAAATCGGTGACATGGAATTAACAAAAAATAAATTTGACTGCGATTTTTTAATTCTCGGCAGCGGTGTCAGCGGCATGACGATGGCATTGTTGCTGGCTGCGGCCGGACGAAGCGTCACAGTCCTTGAAAAAAGCGCCTCCATCGGAGGTTGCATGCAGCGTTTCACCCGTAAAGGCATACCCTTTGACACCGGCTTCCATTTTACAGGCGGTTTTAACAGGGGATTTCCGGAAATGCTTGCAGTCCTCGGATTGCAAGGCGACATCCGCGAGGAGGAGTTCCGGACTAATATTTTCCTTTCGGACCGGCTCAAGAAGGTGAGTCTTCCAACGACAGGCGCCGAGGACGTATGCGATCATATCTGTTCGCTCTACCAAAAAGAAACAGATGCGATACGGAAATATTTTGCCGTTGAAAGACAAATATTTGACAACACCCCCATCTTCAGGCTACGGGAGAAAAACCTGCTTGAATCGTTCTACCTAATGGATGAAGATTTCATTACTCTTGACGACTTTTTCAACAGAGAGAATGTTTCCCAGGAGCTTCGCAGCGTCCTGGGCGGTGTGGCCATGTGCCATGGGACGCCTCCCTGCGAAGTCTCCCTGACAACACATTGCCGCATCAGTTTCGGCCTTACGGATCACATTTCCCGTATCCACGGCGGCGGCGCTTCTCTCGTCAGCGGTTTCCAACGCGAAGCCGGACGCCTGGGAGTCAATGTTAAAACCGGGGTCTCAATCGCCGAATGCATTGATGCGGTTGACCGTGTTTGTAATCGCGTCCGCCTTACAGACGGTTCGGAAATATCCTTCGGCTCATGCATAATGTCGATCCATCCGAGAGAGATACTGAAAATACTTCCCGTCTCAATGGTTTCCAGCCATTTTCGATCCCGCATAAAGAGTTTCGAGGAAAGTTGCGGTTTCTTCTCATTATACGCCGAAATCGCTCCCGGTCTGCCGGATTTGCGTCAGGAGCTCACCTCATGGTTATCAGTCTGCGATTTGAATAAGATATTGAAACCCGGCAATTGCGGGGAAAGCGGCATGGGAATAGTGCTGGCGCGGGAAACTGCCGGAGACGGCCGTCCATGCCAGACCATAACCGCCTTTGAAAGCGTTTTCCCGGATGAAACTGCCCGCTGGGATGATACATTGACAAACAGGCGCGGAAAAGAATACGTCGAATACAAGGAGCAACGGCTCCAGGCGATGATGATGAAAGTTATACAGGCATATCCAGAACTTCGCGGAAGACTGCGGGTTCTGGAATCTTCTTCAATGCTTACTTATCGTGATTACTTATCGACACCGGGTTCAGGTTACGGAATAAGACAGAAGATAGGTCAGCACAATCTGTTCGGCCGTCTGCCTGTGAAAAATTTTTACGCAGTAGGGCAAAACGCCATATTGCCGGGCATGCTTGGCGCAATGGTATCCTCATTCGTCATATTCCGGCGTCTCATCGGTGAAACTTCATACTGGCAGCTGCTGGAAGAACGGCTGGGAAAATCTCAAGGCGAAGCGAAGTCATCCCGCACAGGATGACGGATTGCTGGATTTTTATAGTGTCCCTTGTGGAATCTTGGTGTTCCTAGCGGGTTGGATTTAAGATTTTTAACACAAAGGTCTCAAAGAGAAAAACACAAAGTTCACAAATAATGCAGTATTTTTAATCTATTTGAATTATTGCAAAAACTCGAAGGGGAACCTATGGGAAAACGCAGGGTTGTAGTAACCGGATCCGGGCTGACTTCCGCGCTTGGGCTCGATGTCGGTATTTTTTTTGACCGTCTTGAAGCGGGTGATTCGGCGCTGCGACTGATGCCTGAGTGGAACGAGAATCTTAAGATCAACCGCATTGCGGCACCTGTCGCCCTTCCTGAAGGGATTGAAAAATCGATACCCCGAAATTTCCGCCGTTCCATGGGACGCATGAGCATCTATTCAGCGCTTGCGGCAGAAAAAGCTTTGAATTCATCCGGGCTTACCCGCGAATTCGCCTCTTCAGGACGCTGCGCCTGTGTCATCGGCTCAACCATGGGCAGCGGTGAAAGCATCATGGAAGCGTCCCGCATGGTCATCCTGAACGAGAGCGAGAATACGCCGGCCCTGCAATTCTTCAAATGCGCCTCTCATACGGCGGCATTCAACACGGCCAACTTTCTCGGAATCACAGGCTCTGTCCTCGCTCCTGCGGCCGCATGCGCTTCCGGACTCCAGGCGATCGGGCTCGGGCGCGATTTGATACTGTCCGGCGCCCAAGATGCCGCAATCTGCGGCGGAGCTGAAGAAGTCACCTCTGAGGTAACCTCCTCCTTTGAACTGATGTTCGCCGCCGCCAGGGGTTTTTCCGGCCCGCCGGAATTCAGTTCCCGTCCTTTTGCCGCCGACCGCGTAGGCCTGGTCTGTGGCGAAGGCGCCGGCCTTGTTGTTCTTGAGGAATATGAACATGCGGTCAAACGCGGCGCCAACATACTCTGCGAGATTATCGGATACGCCACCTGCAGCTGCGGCTCGCATGTCAGCCAGTCGGATCACGCCAGTATTGTCCGTTGCATGGATTTGGCTTTCCGTGACGCCGGTATTCCACCCGCCCAGACAGATTATATCAGCGCCCATGCCACTGCTACGCTTCACGGCGATGCCGAGGAGGCCATGGCGATCCGTGAATATTTCGGACCTAAAATCCCAGTCAGCAGCCTCAAGGGAAATCTCGGACATACCCTGGGGGCGTCCGGGGCGATAGAGCTAATCGCCTCGATGGAAATGATGCGCAGGAACCGTCTTCTGCCGACTCTCAATCTGGAACATGTCGCCGACGATTGCGCCGGACTTGACCATGTCCGCTCCGTCAGGGAGAGGAAAATCAATATTTTCGTGAAAAACTGTTTTGCTTTTGGGGGCATTAACGCAAGCCTGGTATGCCGTAAGGTTTGAATACGTAATTGATGGCATTATTTAGTCCAAATACATGATTTCCCGGTTTTGCGATGATTCGTTCTTGATCAGCAAAAGCGAAATTTCACATAATAATACTCTGCTTGAATTAACGATGCACCTGTGCTACAATAACCTTGGAAACATCGGAGGATCTAAAGATGCTAACGACAACTGTAAGAAACACAAGAATCAACCTGACAAAACTCCTGAAACTTGTCGGACAGGGGGATCATGTCATAATCAAAAGCAGGTCGACACCCGTTGCCATGCTTGTGCCATATGAAAAACCTGTCAGGCGCGGATTCCCCGACCTGACGGAGTTCAGAAATTCAATGAAGACGCACATCAAGAAGACAGGCGATGCCACCGCTGAAATCCGTGCGGAACGGGATTCGAGGTAAACAATATGTACGTTGACAGCGGTGTGCTTTTAAAATTGTACGTTTCCGAACCTGAAAGCGATGCAGTACAACAAGCCATTGCAAACGCCGTGGAAGTAACCTGTTCGGAGCTTCTGCTCGCTGAATTCCAGTCAGCCCTCTCCCGGAAACTCCGCGAAGGACAGATCGATGCATATGCGGCTAATGAGTTCATGGCCGCGCTGAGGCGCAACATCGAGGAAGGCGCCATCAGCATTGTAAAGCTGGACAGCTCGACAATCGAAGCTGCCGTGAAGCTGCTTGCGAAAATGCCGGATGAGATTCCCCTGCGAACCCTCGATGCCATCCATCTGGCTGTATGCCTTGAAAACAAACTGTTTCCGCTTTTCACTACGGACGGAGTAATGTCAAAAGCCGCCAGGCATTTGAAAATCCCCCTCACCGATTCTTCCGTCAAGCCGGCTTCACCAAAACACAGGAAACAGTCAGAGAACAAAAAATCGATGTTTTTGTGAAAAACTGTTTTGCTTTTGCTGGCATCAATGCGACCTTAATATGTCGCAAGATTTGAATACGAAAAACGCCTTTTTCAAATCGCAAACCAATATTCTAAACATAATGACGGAATCATGAACAGAGAAGAAATCATAAGCGCGATAAACTCGACTTTTGTCGAACAGTTTGAGATACCGGAAGACAAACTGACTCCGGACAAGCAGATTTTCAATGATCTGGGACTGGACAGCCTGGACATTGTCGACCTGATGGTGGGCTTGCAACGTCGTTTCGGGGTGTCCTTGCGTGAAAACGAGGAAATCCGCAAAGTCGTCACGCTCGGTGATGTTTATGAGTTCTTTGTCCGTCTTGAAGCTAAACGCGACAAACCAAGAACTTGATTATTCAGCCATGCTCATTTCGCTTATTATTTATCTGAATATCCTGATTGTTTCAGTGCTGTATTGCCTTTTCTGCGCATTGCCTTTATTGTCAATTGCAATATTCGTCAGGTTTAACCGCCAAAAAATTGCGCACTGGCTGAGATTTTTCATCCTCTGGTATGGGAAAATCATCATCCGTTTAGCAGTGTTCCCCTTTGTCCGGATCACATACGAGGATACCGCTCCGGATGAAACAGGGCCCAG
>JBAZRS010000040.1:0-6896 GCA_041662825.1 Victivallales bacterium
GCCGCATAAAAAAAATACAAATAAAATGACAAATGAAAATATTAATTTCCCAGGCATGCTATAAGTTTACACTTCATTCGATCCTAAAACAATATTTTTGAAAATGTAAGCATGAAAACTTTCACCACTGTCTCCGTCGGTTTCATTGACGTCAACTGCTATCTGGTCCCTTCGGAAGCGGACGATTGTCTCTACATTATTGATCCGGGGTCGGAACCTGCAAAAATCCTCAGGGAAATCGACAGGAACAAATTCAACGACTACAGGATTCTCCTGACACACGGTCATGTCGACCACATAGGTGCGGTTCCAGAGCTGATGAAAACACTTCCGGTTTCAAAGCTTTATCTGCACAAGGACGATCTGCCTCTCTACAAAAGCCCGGAAAACTGTCTTCTTCCCTGGATACCGCTTGTGAAGAACCTTCCCGAACCCTCGAATGAAATCGAAAACTGCGAATTTCGCATAATACATACACCGGGACATACAAGGGGAGCCGTCTGCTTCCTGTTTGAGAGGATCAATGCGCTTTTCAGCGGCGACACCATCTTCCATTGTTCAGTAGGGAGAACCGACCTCCCGGGCGGAAGTCAGGAAAGCCTGATGAAATCAATAAGGGAGAAAATCTTCAAATTGCCGGACAGCATGGAAATCTTCGCCGGACACGGACAGCCGACTACTGTAGGCTTCGAGAAGGCGAACAATCCCTACGTGCAATAAAATTCCCAAGTGGAATTTTATATTATTTTATGGATGTCCGTATTCCCGTACCGTTTTCACGAACGCGATGATATTCCGCCACGGAATGTCCTGACCTAAACTGTGCGACGAACTGCAAAGATAACCCCCGCCGTCAGCCATGATATCGATGGTTTTCCGCACCATGTCACGCACTTGATCGGGGGTGCCATGAGGCAACACACTTTGAACGCCAATGCCGCCATGAAATGTCAGAACCTTGCCGTAACGTCTTTTCAATTCGAAAATATCCATGGCTTCTGGCTGGCACGGATCCAGGATGTCAATGCCTGCCTCAATGAAGCCGTCAATCATGGAACTGACGTTTCCACATGAATGATATATGACCAGCAGATCAGGATTGACCTTTTTTGCCGCCTGTATTGAGTCGCGCATTACAGGCATAATATATTCGCGCCACATGGCTTGACTCATTAGCGGTCCACGCTGGGTTGCCACATCGCTGCCGCACTGCATGATGTCGCAACCAGTCTTCGCTATCAGTTCCGCTTTGGCAACATTGATTTCATACATCCGCTCAAAGAGCCGGTGCGCGACTGGCGAACTTTCAGCCATGTCGACCATCAGGGATTCAAATCCGCGAAGATTCCAGACTGATTCGAAAAACGTCAGACTTCCAACAAATATCGCATGGTCCTCAGCCTTTTTCGCCGCTACATTCTCAGCCAGTCCTTCGAACCTGTAGTCCACCGCCGCATCAGGCCACGGAAATTCATCCACTTCCTTCGCACATGAAATATTGCGCAATGGAAAGAAATCCATCTGATCATCACTGTCCTGATTGCAGAGATGCGCCGTCCCCCATTCCGGATCGATCTGGCTGCCATCGGGCAGGCTGCCATCAGTGTAGTATAGAGCCTTCCAGTCAGGGGTACTAAGTCTCGTTCCAGACGGTCCCAGCCATGCACCGTCAAACTTGAAATATTCGCTTGGAGTGATCTCTGCGCCAGCCTCTTCATGAAATTTCCGCAAGGCTCCCCGGCTCATTCCAAAATCGAGCGGAATCCACTGCGAGGGCTGCCGCCGTGCCGTGCTTAGAAAGTTCTCCCTAGTGCCAATTTCATTTCCCATAGAACAGATTCTCCTATATAATCTTATTTTTTTATTTCAAAGCGTATTTCATTCCCCGGATTCGCCGAATCTTCGGAGATTCCGGAGTTCATGACGGCACGGTTTCCATGTTTATTGCTCCAGAAAAATTTGAATCTTATGATGTCCCGGTTTCAGCAGATCGGGAATGATTTGCATATCCGTACTCTTCTCACCGTCCAGCAAGAGTCGACCGACCCGGTCTCCTCTTCCGTAAAATTCGATGCTGAACTCATTGACGCCTATCTTGAAATGTTCGATTTTCCACCCGTCCTCCGCCTGCGATGGCGGATTGAAATGTAACACATCCGTTCTCATTTCCAGGCCGCAAAAAACGTGAAAAATCAACGAATAGTAGCTGACCGCCGCATACATCTGCTTTTTACCGGGGCCGTCCGGGGTGATCCCCATATTGACGGCTTCGCAACTGGCCGCTTCGGAGAGCTGAAGTTTTTCCCAGTCGGCAACGATGATAGGGAGCAACGCATCCGGTTTGCCGGCTTGCTGCATCATGCGCCGGTAAAAACCTTCCGTCACCGCACTGTACATGCCAAGCTGATTGCCGTCGGAGTAGAAAATCTCCGTATCTCTGGCAAACATGGAAACGCCATGCCTCTGTGTAAAGGCTTCCGCCATGTATTTTGCTATTTCATTTTCCTGCCCCTTCACCAATTCCGCCGCAAACGGAGTGAGATACAAAATCGCATAAACCGGATAAAACTTCCGCGGTTGAAGAGTTTTAGAATCGATGGAATCGTAAAAATAATGCGTTTCAGAATCGTAAAGATAAGTTCTGAATCCGGCCTGCAGCCGGTCAGCAATTTGATTCCACCGATTCGCATCTGAGGTCTTTTCCAGTTTTCCAGCCAGAGCCGCCATTGAGCGCAACGCCTGAAACAGAATTGAATTGTTGAAACTGCTGATGTCATGCCCAGTCTGCTTGAGATCTTCCGGAAAGTCAGGATAAAGCCCCGTCCCCTGATACAATCCGGCTTCCGGAACGAGATCATGTTCCACCCGGGCCAACAGATTTGCCGCAAACGGATAAAATTTCGCCATCCCCTTTTTATCACGGCTGAACAGAAAATAATTGTAGAGCATGACGCAGTAGATGGTTTGCGCCGCCGGAGCCATGGTGGCAATCACCTTGCCGGAACTGTTGATAGCGTGAAAAATGCCGCATTGCGGGTCGGCGCCATCCCGGTAAAAACGCAAGCGGCGGAAAACCGACTCCCAATCGCCCGCCATCATAATTGCATCTGTATGAACCATACTGTCCCAGCCCCATATCCAATAGCCGGTATTTGATGCGCAAACCCCGCCGGGGATGTCCTTGACCTCCAATGAGCGCAGCACCTCCGGCATATTGCCGATGAACGAATTAAGCACATGTTCATGGGAGTGCAGCGCCGTATGTTTCTGTAAAGAGACGCGGTATTTCTCCCGTTCCGCAGCAGCTAGCGCCTCAATGGATGGCGCAACTTCCTGCAGGCGACGGAAGACGCATTCCTGCTCCGAGCCGAATACTACAGCAATTGCGGCGTAACCGTTCTGTGCGGCGGCACTGAAATAATCTTTCTGGATATCGTGCGCAGTAGCGGAGAAACGGAACGGACAGGCGCTTCCGACCGCCAGTAAAGTCTGCGAACGGCAAGGCTCGGCATTGATCCGGTTCTGAATGATCTCGGCGTCGCCTTTCAGGATATTGTCGGGATATTCATCGACGCAGTAAGCGAGAATGCCGTTTTTGCCGGGGACGGCATGGAAGCGTGTCCAAGAACGCGTATGCTTCTTGACCGGAGCGGCGGCGAATGTCACCCCGAGCTTCAGATCGAACTCTCCGCCGCCTTCCAGTTCGAAGAGCAGCGCGTCATTAAGGAGAGTAAGGCGATGCCGGAAAGAGACGCCCCGGAAAAGACATTCGCTGTCATATCCGAACGGATAGAACCCGGTATTTGTGAATTCCAGAAAATACTGATTATGTTTCCCGAAATCCGCATAAGGCCGGAAAAGCTGGCAGAATGCGGAAATCGGATCGGCTTGAAACAAGGCTGCATCGGAGAGCCGCTGCTCTCCGAAAAAACGGATTGCGGTAAGTCCTCCATGCGATGCCATATCGGCAGCTAGTCTTCCCCCGGAGAACGTCACACGCGGGAACGGAATCCCAATTTCCGCAACAGGAGGATTGCTTTGAAAATTCAAACTGTTCATCTTTAATTTTCATCCTCAATACCTATGACAACATGATCAATCGAAATTTTCGACTCTTTCGGCCATTTCCACTGAACGCCAATATAGTTTGTCGGAATTGTATGCCTATGCCACAATTCAACAGTATTTTCCCGCCCGGGGCGAATCAGTTCCGAAATATTGATTTCTGTCCGGTGCCCAAATGGAGGGAAAGCGCCATTCAAGCCTTTGGCCTGTTCATTGATCATTACGGAACCTATGTTAATGACGGGAGTCTCCAAACGCAGAAAAACCCGCTTGCCACGCCATTCTTCCGGCACCGTAAAACGCCGGCGAATATAGCGCCCGCCAAATGCGCCCGGAATTGTCTTCAGGGTAAACGTCTGCAGATCTTCTTTGACGCATTCCCAGTCTCCGTCCAGGGAAATCTGGGGAGAAAGGTTGCGTTCGCGGCTGAACCACAGCGTATCGCAAATTCCGGAGATGCTTGATGCCTCGCCGCCATACACCTTTACCGCCAGGACATTCACTCCGGTCAGGGATAGCAGCGAAGTAACATCCTTGCTGTATGTCCCGTGAAATTCCGGATGTTGCAGTTTGCTGTCAAACGTGGAAAACAGCGTCCCGTTCAGGTGGAATTCAGCTTTGTCTCGAATCGCACTTCTGGTCTGAAAGTTGAAAATGATCTTGTGTCCCGTCCATTCTGCAGGCAAAACAAACTCTTTACGATATATGGCTGCACCTCTGTGATTTTTTAAATCAGGAGACATAATTTTCCAGGAGCCGCAGGGCATATCTTTCCAGGAATCGCAGGAATATGATTTTGCACTCCACAGCGAAGCGTCCTGGTTGATATCCTCCGGAGCCGCAGAAAATTTCCAGGAGTCAATTGGAAGCGTAACTGCAGGAGCCGGAATTACATCCGCCTCTTGAATTTTTCCGCCTTGTCTCCAATATTTCTCTTTTTCGCCCCACCAGACACGCAATGCGTCCGCCAGAGAAACAGGGCGCGGCAGTGCAAAAATCCGCGTCTCGTGTTTCTCAAACTTTGCATCCGGCAGGATTACCGTATTGCCATCCATCACAAAAGAGATCTCTTTACCGGTGATGCCGTCATAAACTTTTGTCGGCAAATAACCCGCTTCGATTCGGATATTCGCCGATACGTCCGGATCTTTCGACTCCAAAGTCGCTCTGAATCGGTATAGGCCGAACGCTTGATCCCCAACTGATTGAACATTTCTTCCAATATGAGATTACGCTTATCCGGCAACCATTTCCCAGCAATATCCTGTCCGTTGCGGAAAAAACCGGATCCGAAAGCAATGATGCGCCCTTTGCCGATTTTCCGCATGCCGATTGCGATTGACCCATCCGACCAGCGGGCGATTGTCTCTGTGTCAAGGCGTCTTTCCTTCAATCTTACTCCCACCACGTTCTGAACGGATTTCCAATCCAATGCTGTGCCATTGCCATTGAATTCCTTGCCGCGCCATTCCGGAAAAACGGACTGCTTCTCGTCAAAACGCATGTTCCCGTTCATAGGACTGCTATCCATCACAAAGCCGGTAAATTTGGAGAGCATCTGGACATTCCGTTCAAAAACCGAGTGCATTCCGGAAATCGGCACGGCCAAAAATGTACCGCCTTGTTCAACATAGTTTTGAATCGCTTTGACTGTTTCCTCCGTCATGACATTGCTGGAGTCCATTATGACGGGAAAGGAAAATGCTTTTTGATTCATCAATTCTTTTTCCGTGATCATGCAAATCGGATAATGGGCAGAAAGCAATTCGCCTCGTCCTAAATTCCAAGCATACGGCCCCTCGCCACCCAGCAGATAGGTTTCCGACGTATTGAGCAGTCCGATTTGCGCTTGTTCCGGCAGATATTTTCCGAAATGCGCCAGAAGCGGTGCGCGCTTGGTCATCATTCCGGTTTTATCTTCAAATTCCATATATTGCTCGATGTCCATAAAAATCGCGCCGGCCGAAGCTCCTTGATAGAATGTCTGACCGAGAACGGAATCAAAGTTTTTCCCGGCAATCGGCTGGCTGGATTCCGCAGTGAAGTAAAAGCCATAAAGACTTCCCAGCGAAGAGAGCGTCGGATAATAAAATGCATCTATCGAGGTGCTCTGCATGCTGATGCCCTGTTCGCCGCAAAAAGGCGCCAAGGTGCTCAAGATGGGAACATCAGCACCTGAAATGCTGAGCGGAC
Organism: Victivallales bacterium; assembly: GCA_041662825.1. Lineage (GTDB taxonomy): Bacteria > Verrucomicrobiota > Lentisphaeria > Victivallales > GWF2-50-93 > GWF2-50-93. The sequence goes on from JBAZRS010000040.1 coordinate 6,259, forward strand.
GATCAGGATCGATTTTGCGCGCCAGCTGATACATCCGCAAATTACGCTGAATCAACATTTCATCTTGAAACAGCTTTGCATCGTAATATTTTGCATTGATGCATGGATCGGAATAGGGATAATTTTCAGCTGGAAACTCGGAAATCGAAATCGGTCCATGAATGCGTCCGTCGCCGCGATGCCGCCCCGCCGGCGTCTGCAGAATAATTTCATCATTCCCGTCACCGCGCAGCGTATCGGGGGGAATCACAAGTTGTGTCATTTTCGTTCCAGAACTGTATAAAGGCGCCCCTTTCAGGAAATGATTGTTCACCCAACCTTGTAAAAAGAAGGAATCATACATGGTTACAGCAGCCTTCAGATAAAGTGTTTTTCCCTTACGCTTTTCCAGCCAGGACGATGACGGCAACTGCAATTTGTAACATCCCGATCCTGTATCCAGATAATTGCAGCGTTGCGAAGGCGGAAAGTTAATAGTAAGCCACGGCTTGGAGTCGGCGGCCGGTGCTATGCCGTAGCCGTCTTGCGGCGTTACCCGCCATTGCCACGGCATGGACGAAAGAAGCAAACGATCTTTTTCGTAATTTCCCCCAATAATATCCATCAGCTGAAGGAATTCCGCTTCTTCCCAGCTTTTG
>JBAZRS010000040.1:6906-15991 GCA_041662825.1 Victivallales bacterium
AGCTTTTGTATGCGTTCTCATCGCCTTTCCAGCGTTTACCCAATTCCCGGAGCGAAAAATGTTGCTTGAGCCATTCCCGAAATGTCTTTTGCGCTCCTGCCGAACTATCCCACAAAACACCCGCCATTCCCATGCCAAGCTGGTCACCGATAGGGGCGCCGCAATAAAGCTGCCAGCCGCCCAGGTTGGGGTGATTCCGATAGTTCTCCATGATTTTCATTTGATACGCGCGCAGCGGAGAATGCTCCGGATCGGCAGCGGAGCCATAACTTTCATAAGTTCCGGCTTCCACGCCATGCTGCCACTCGCTGACTACGGTCGAAGTTTGAACTTTTGCGGTACTGCCGGGATCTAAATTATATGCCCACAGCGACAATGCGCCGCCAAAGGTGGCGCAAAAAGTTATCGCCCCGTCAGCCTGGCGTGCGCGTTCCAATTCGTAATCCGTTGCAGTAAAATTAAAGAAGCCCTCCGCCGGCATCGCGCCTACCGCAAAGTTTGTATGCAGGACAAAACCTTCAATATTGTGCTTTTTGGCAAAAGGCCACTGGTTTTCCAAACCGTAATTCAGAAAGGAAGTCATTGCGCTTTTGTAAAATTTCAACGCACGCAAATCATAGTAATCAAAGAAGACCGGATACTTTTTAAATTCCGGAAATTCCAATTCCGGCAGGGCTTTATTTCGCAGTAAGGATTCCTTATTGCCGCTTTCGAGAATAACCACAGTGTTTCCCTTCAACCCAATCGCGGCAGATTTACCAGCTTCCCCGGAAAGCACTGGAATCCCTTGACAAACCTCGACTTTGAGCGGACGAACGCCCATCAAAGTCATGTCTCGGAAAAGTTTTGCGTACAGTATTTCCGCTTTGTCGCGGTTCTCGCAAGTAAACGCAGTTCGATCCGCCTGGAAGTCCGCTGTTACGGTTCCATAACCACGCAGAGGAATTATTTCCGCCGCTTGCAGTGTGCAGATATAGATGAAACAGAAAGAGATTAGATATTTCAGCATAAGTGAATCCTTGTCTTTTATTTTACTTTTACCAGGATAAGCAGACAGGCTGATTTGCAGTTTTTGCCGGAATTGGAAAATGTCCAGTCCGGTTCTCCTTCCGGCGCATTGCCGACACCTACATCCGTTTCCGTATTCTTCGCCGGATACCAGTGGTTGAACGCGATAATGGTCTGTTTTTCCTGCGTATTGTGAATTTGGAAAACTCCGTAATGTCCGGGTTCCGGAGAATCGCCGATATCATGGGCGGTATCGCTTGCACCCGCAATCCCGGCTGAGTTTATGGGCGAAACCGCACCCAGCCATATTTCCACATTGCCTTTCACAAAGTTGCCGTTTTTTACGCCGGGCACATTGCTTTTGACGGTAAGATTTTTCACTTCTTTCCGTATCGGTGTGAACAGCGGCCAAAAACGCGGCAGACTGCAATCTGCAATTTTTTCCTGAAACGGATCCATGGAAACCCAGGCTTGCTCGATATTCCCATCCTGCCGTTCCAGACGCAGATAGTAGCCGATACGTTCTACTTTTGCATTTTGAAAGGCTTCCACATTATTTTCCCAATATTTCTTTCCCGAAGCGTCGTTCCCGGAAAAGCAATCCATACTGAACAGCAAGGCATATTCATTGCTTTCCGGGACAAATTGCATCAGCGCTTTTTTCATCTCCTCAGTTTGAGACGTTTTCACATCATCTGCGGCATTCAGAAGCAGCAGTGATACAAACACTCCGAGCAGCGATAAAATAATTCTCGACATGTTAAAGACTCCTTTGTCTTTGTAAAATTTATTAGAAATACTGATGTTCATCAGCCAGACAATTAATCATTTTTACAATACCAGAAAGCTCCATTAGAATGCGCAGAAGCTGTACATTCCGTCCATACATGACCCGGCATGACAGTTCCACGAGATAGGACTCGCCTTGAAGAATCAACATGCCCATCTCCATATAATACATTTAGTTTAAGGTTATGGGCATGGCGATAATAGTTCCCGGATGTTACGTCAAAAGTATCGTTGTTGCTGGAGTTTGCTACGATATAATATGCTGTCTCCGCAATGAGAAGAAGATCTGAAGGTTGTTTCCATTGACTTATCTTTGATGCAAAAGCCCGGCCACCGCCTTGATTAACCGCATTTGCTCCGCTTTGTATGATATGTCCATTTGCCCCGTAAGACGCTTGGCTTTCTCCGATCCCCATATATCCCAAATCTTTTTGACTTGCATTAGATGGACAACTGTAAATACCAAATTGCTTATCCGCATTATAGTTTGGGAACCAACGCACATTTTTTTCATCCTGTTGATAGCAGGCTAAAGTGTAAAGCCATGGCATAGCCGTTGGCCCGCTCGGGATATCTTGTGTACTATAAACCTTCATTAAATTGTCATTATAATCTGAAGCGTAACTTAAAAGCCCGATTCCCATTTGTTTCTGATTTCCTTTACAATTGGCGCTTTTTGCTTCTTCTTTTGCCTTGCTTAACGAAGGCAGCAGCATGGCGGCAAGAATAGCAATAATCGCTATCACCACGAGAAGTTCTATCAACGTGAAAACTCCAATCATCAAAGAGCCGCGACTTATCAATTTCACCTCACGGCGTTCATCTTGCATCTCTTCACAAGTCATTCGTTTTTGTTCGGATGAATTATTTTTCATCTTTCAAGCCCCCTCTTTTTTTATACTTTTTATTATAAAGGACAAGTTGATACCCTGCTATATGCCTTACACTAAGTGCACTGTATTTAAGAAACCTTCTGGTTTGATTTTTGGTATTGACCGGTCGTGTTCCTGACGACTAGCGGACACGTTAAAAGATGCGATTCCGATTTTCTGCTTATCTGCGGATTTAAAAATTTCTCTTTGAGTAACGTGTATGCCGTCCGGCCGAGTTCCATATCGGAAAGCTGTACCGTCGTCAGATTGAAATGACGGTTATCAAGCAGATCGTCCGCCCCCATTATTGAAAGGTCTTCAGGCACAAGGATTCCATATCCTCTTGCTGCGGAAAGAACCTTGCATCCCAGGTAATCGTTTACAGCTATGCATGCGGAGTATAATGTGGCTTTTGACCGGATAAATTCATTGATGTCAGCAGCTTTCAGATGAAAACTAAATTCATAGATATGCGGTTCTTTTGCGCCGCGCTTCAGAAACTCGCTGCAAATGCTCTGAACACGGATGTTTGACCAATTATGCTCAGGAAATCCTAAAACGCAGACATCCCGATGCCCAAGATCGAGTATATGAGCTGCTGCTGTCTGTCCAATCTGTACATTATCGAAATATATGGTATCACAGAGTACAGTTTCCGTTTCTATTGAAATCATCGGGATTCCAATTTCGGATAATATTCGCAATTCTTCCCCGGATGAAGTATGATTGTTTCCTATATAGAGAATCGCATCCACTTTTCTTTTTATTATTTCATCTGCAATGGATTGAAAATTTTTGACACCCCAGACATTGAAAAATTGAATCTGTCCTCCCTGCTCATTCAAGATTCGTTCCAGACCTGCGCAAATCACTGCTGGACGAGTAGTTCTCGATCGGGGATTGTTTTCCTGAATATAGCCAATGAACGCAAAATTTGCATTGATTAGTGATTTTGGTATTCTAGGCTTTACCGCCAATCGCATCCCGGAGCGGGGAGCGCTTACAATAGTGCCATCGTTTTTGAGTTCTGCCAAAGTAGAGCGTAGAACACTTAGCGGAATATCATACCGCTGGCAAAGGATTCGTTCTCCGGCAATCGGTGCACCTGGATTCGCATCCTGAGCCAGGAGATCGGCCAGCAAACGCTCCCTGCACAGCACTTGCAATTGCATTACTTCAGGGGCTGTCAACCGCTTCTTTCTTGTGTTTTGTTGCATTGTATTCTCTGAAATCATCTATTATCTCATCTGCAATTATCTGCAATTATCTATATATTAGTGATGACTGTAAAAAAAGCAAGTAGATTCTGTAATAAAATCACAAGAATTTAACTGTTTGAGTAATCCATCAGTCTATGTCGTAGAGGGCGGTTAAAGTTATAAGGGCACAGAGGCGCAAAGTGAAAGAAGATAACAAAAAATGCCAGGAGATATAGAGAAGGAAGTGTAAATATACCCATGTAACTGGGCGTTGGTCATGCCGCTTTGGCTCATGCATCCTCTGCTTTGTGCCTATGTGCCTTTGTAACTCTGCGCCATAAAGACTGAACCGTTACCTGTTTGAAAGGTTGAATGCCCTTTTCAGCGGCAATACGCTCTTCCTGCGTGCAATAAAATTCCCGGGGGGAATTTTATATTTCCTTGAAGTTAATTTTTAGAGGTTCATTTAAGACACAACTAAAGTTTACCCGCCGCTGGCGGTGCCATAGGCGACCAGAGTTGTGAACTTCAACATTATTTTTGCAGAACATCGATTACGGATTACCGTTTTTCATCCCACATTCGAAGTTGGATGTTCGAAGTTCAGATTTTCCTATCTTGCCTTCATCATTGGATATTCCGTGTTGGATATTGGATATTCAGAGTTACTTCCGCCCCCTGAGCATTCCAATCCATTCTTTTGCCTCAGTGCTATGGAATACTGCGGAGATGAAAAAGTACATTATGACAAAAAGCGAACCTGTTATTGAAAGAGGAATCAGGTCGCGCGGAAGATATTTCAGCTGTATGCCAGCAAGCGGCTGATATATGAACCAGCATATGGCCATGACATACGCGGATATTGCAATCGTCCTGAAAAGGCTCGGGAGAATCGCCGGCAGATGGAGAGCCCCCAGCTGTTTCTTCAGCAAATAGAGTAGCACGCCGCAGTTGATGAAGGAACAGATCGTGGTCGCCAGTGCAATCCCCCCCTGTTTCAACGGCCACATGAGAATAAGGCAGAGGACTATATTGAGCAATATGCAACTGATGGCCACCTTCACCGGGGTTTTCATGTCTTTCCTAGAATGGAATCCTGACACAATGATTTTCACAGCGGAAAACGCAGGTATTCCGATCGCATAAAGTTGCATTGCCATCATGGTTTCAGCAACTTCCCTCTCTCCGAACTTTCCGCCGAAATAAAAGACATGGATGAGCTGTTTGCTGAAGACAAGTGTGAAAAGCGCCACGGGGATGCAGAGGAAAAGGATATTCTGAAGGGCGTGCAGGAATGACGAAAGCATCCCCTCGATGTCATTTTTCGCCGCGTACCTGGAAAGGTCGGTCAGGACAACAGAGCCCATGGCAACCGCAAAAACGCCTATCGGCAGGTCGATGAGCCTGTCCGAGAAATAAAGCGCAGGAACCGCATAGTCGCTTATGTAACAGGCGATGGTGCGGTCGACGACAAAGCTTATCTGAAGCATGGATGCGCCGATTATCCCCGGAATGGTGAGCTGATAAAGTTCCCTGACCACCGGCGCATTCAGGAGATCATGGCACTGTATTCCCGGCATGAGTTTCTCCTTTTCAAGCATCCAGAGCATCATGGCAAGCTGGAGGACCCCGGCCACAAGCACGGACACCGACAGGGCGTAGAGCATGTATCTGGGATTGTCCTTGTATGACGGGCAGACCAGCAGGAGGCATAGCACCATGACTATGTTCAAGGTGATTGAGGCCACAGCAGGCATGAAGAATTTACCGATGCTGTTCATCACGGAACCGAAAATCCCTATCAGGCATATGAAGAACGCGTACGGAATAAGGATCGGGATGAGTTCAAAGGTGAGTTTCACACGTTCCGGCGCATCCCCGAGAAATGGGAGGATAATCAGAGACACGGCTGCTATGACTATGCAAATCAGGGCAAGTATCATCCCGAGCACGGCGGTTATCACGGTCAATTTTTTTCTTGCGGAATCCCTGCTTTCCTTTTCAAAAGTATAGGCCATGATCGGGACGATGGCGGTTCCGAGCGCACCTTCACCCAGGAGTCTTCTCAGGAGGTTGGGAATCATGAATCCCATGGCCCAGGCGGACATGTATTCACCGCCGCCGATGATTCTGGAGAGGAGCATTTCCCGCACAAGACCAAAAATCCGGGAGAAGACGGTCGCAAGACCTATCCCGGAGGTGTTTCTCAGCAGGTTGTGTTTCTTTTTAGGCATATATGGCTTTCCGCAAAGCGGATACTCTATGGCAATTTGAGGCAAATGCAAAACATTTGAGACAGTTCAGGCATATTTGCGAACAGTCTCTCTTTCCATGATTTTAAAAGTGGGCAGCCTGCAAAGTTTCATGTTTTGGTTTCGCATCGCTGATGAAATCATTTCCGCAATCTCACTGCACGGATATTCCATGGTGCTTATTCCAGGACAGAGCATGTTGAATGACGGACTGTTGTCTATACCTAGAATTGAGACATCTCCCGGAACCTTGAAGCCTTCTTTCTGAAGCAGCCTCATCGCATTCAGCGCAAGCCAGTCGTTATGGCAGAATATCGCCGTGGGCGGATTACTGCCGTGACACATTTCAATCAGCTTCCTTTCCTCAAGCGGTGCCATAATCACAGGTTCGAGCCTGTTCTTCAACATGCAATCCCTATATCCGGCAATCCTATCCCTGACTGCGCTCGATTTTCTGGTGTAAGAGATAAAGATGATGCGCGAATGCCCTTTTTGAATTAAATATTCGGCGCCTTTGAAACCGTTGCCTGTCTCGTCCGGATAGATATTGATGACTTTTTTCCCGGAACTCGGGTTGGCAAGGCTGAACACCGGCATGCTCCCGGAAATTCCGGCAGGTATTTCAAGCTCCTCGTCCGGCGGAACTATTATTGCGCATTTCGCACGCCGCGATGCAAAATCCCTGAGGGCGGCTATTGTTTCGGCGTCATCAGCCGCCGTGGTCAGAAGCAACCTTATCCCAGTCTTGCCGAGTTCATTGCCGACCGCCTCGAAAAGATCGGAGAAAAACAAGCTCGTGAGGGATGGGATCACAGCTCCGGCCCAGAGGCTCTTGCCCGTCATGATCTCCCGTGCAGCCGGGTTCGCGAGATAAGCGAATTTTTCTGCAGCCTCGAGGATGCGCCTGCGCGTCTCGGGACTTATTCCGCCCCGGTTATGCACCGCGCGGTCTACAGTTCCCTGTGAAACTCCGCATTTCCTTGCAAGCTGCATTGAAGATATCATGATAGAAAACTCCAAATTTCAAACGAATACATAAAAACAAAAACAAGAACAGCCCTTGCGGGGTTAACTACCAACAAAAACGAATCTTAATTTATTCATAGTCAATGCCGCAAGGCATGTTCTTATATTGTATTTTGCCGGGTATTCATAAACTTTTCACAGTCAGCGCTTTTTCTTTTGACAGCGTGAGTTTCCTGTTGAAAACAAGTGATTCCCCTGCCATTGCAAGACCGGAAATTTTCATTTCTCCGTGAAATACTTCTAATTTCCTATTTTTAGTAAAAAAATCCGGCAGCCGGATTTTTTTGATCGTCAGTTTCCCGTAAAGCACTTTCAGGACCAGTTTTCCGGCTGAGATCTCAACAGTACCCCAACCGCTTCCGACAGACCAGAAGAACTTCAGTGGCAGATCGAGTCCGGACGGAGGATTGAATCCTATTTCCCCTTCCACGAGGTTGAAGCTGAACCCGCTAAACGCGCAGAGGAGTGAATATGAGGCCATGGACCTGGCATAGTTGCTGCCGCACTCTATTTCATTCCACGGATTGCGCTTTTCCCCGTCATACCTGTCTCTGACAGCCTTGACAAGTTCGCAACCATTTTTTATCATTCCCTCCATGATCATGTGGGCGGCCACCTGGTATTCAAAACCATGCATGGTCTCCTCCGCGTAGGGAATCGGGACAACAGGCTTATATTTCCCCTCAGGCCAGGAAAACATGAGTGTCCCCGCCTCATCATTAAGACAGTAAAGCCTGCAGAAGTTTGTGAATTCCCTGAATGATTTCCTGAAGTTGTTCCTGTAGATGGATGACAATGCCATCCTAGTTTTCCGTCTGTCGTGAATCTCGCCGAGACCGCAGAGGTTGGCATGCCACTGTGCCAAAATCTGATCGATGCCGCATCCATCGCCTACCTGGTATTTTATTTCCCTGTGCTCATTGTTCCAGTAAACACTAGAGGCATCACCGAACTTAGCGAGGATGGAGGAGTCCTTCAGGTCAATAGACTGGCTGTAAAATTTTCCGTTGAAAAGATTGGCGTCAACCCAGTTTTTACCCTTATTGAAAACAATCATGTATTCTTCGGCTTTGTCCGGTTCACCGCAGATCCGCGCCATTTCAGAGCCAGCCTTGAGTGCGGCAAGATAAAATCCTGTCAACCAGGAGTTGGCGCCGAAGAGTTCCATATCGAGAGTATGGTGCTGTCTGCCGGTTATGACTCCTGTTTTTCCCGGGTCCCAAAGATCAGTGTTAGATTCAGACCATGCGAATTCAAGGGATTTTTTCACCGCCGGCCAGATTTCCTTCAGCCATGCCGTATCACCTGAAATCTTCCATTCCCTGTAGACCTTTATTATGTTTCCGAACTGTCCGTCTACGCATGGACGGAAATCAGAGCGGGCCCTGCCTGCGGGCAACTGAAGCCGGAACGGCATTCCGCCGTCTTCGCGCAAATTGTGCTTGTAATCCATGTCCCGCATGGAACGTTCCAGCTTCGGAAACAGGAACGGCAGTGCGTAAGCATAATTCCAAACATGCGTGCAGCTCCCCTCGCAGCAGCCAGAGCCCTGACAGCATCCTTCGAATCCATAGAACGATCCGTCCTCAAGCCGAAGCGCAGTAGGAGTCTTCAAGATAGAGATATTTGCGGATATTGCATCCAACACCGAATCTGGAAGAGTCGAGGAAAAAAGAGCCTCCTTGAAAAGACATGTCTCCTCCGACAGGCGCTCCCAGTTCTTCAAACCGTAAAGGGCTGCCTCAGTTGAATCCTCAAAAATGGTGGCGTAATAATTCTTCCAGGTGTTCTCCTTCACGGGACCGCAGCCGCCATCACATTCGCACTTGGACTTTACAGGATTCCAGTAATTCTGACAGATCGGGAAATTCCAGGAAACAATGAATCTCGCCTTGCCTGTTTTCCCGGGCTGGACACTGAAATGCGCTGCAAGCGTTCC
>JBAZRS010000041.1:0-836 GCA_041662825.1 Victivallales bacterium
GTGATGGACGGATGAGTCCGCCTGCACGATGAATTCGATGGGCATCCATTCCGCCGGCCTTTTCTGCGCCATGTAGGGCAGGATGCTGCAGCCTTGCCGGGCGGCGGTGTCGAAGATGCCGTCCAGGAAGTCCCAGTCGTAGACGCCGGGAAGAGGCTGGCCGTAAATGATATTGAAATTGAAGCCTGATATGGGCGAGAGTTTCTTGAGTTCGCCAAGGTTGGCCTTGAAATATTCCTCCGCCCCGCCCTGCAGCGCGTTGATCTGGCTGTTCATCCAAAGGCCGTTGTTTGCGGTGATATCGGACAAGGTCGGAATTTTCTTGCCGCTGTCCGGAGCCTGCGCCTTGTCGAGTTCGTTGCGGATTCCGATTGGCCGCTCCTCTCGGTCAAGAAGGAGTTTGTCCTTCCAGAGCTCCGCCACAACCAATTCCACGCTGTGCAGCGGCTCATAGGGGATCTTGATCCTGCCCGGGCCTTCTATGGCAATGCTGCGTTCGAGTTTGACCGGACGCGTGGCGCTCCAGCCAGGCGTATATATGGAATATGGAATGACTGCGTACTTCATTTCAAGCGGATACGGCCAGTCCCCGGCGTCAAAGCTGAAAGAGATTGTCTTCGGGTCGTCTGGCTCGAGACGCCCGAACAGCTTCTCGGAATTGATTGAGAAGGAAAGCCCTTTTGGAGATGAAGTGTTTGCCTTGCCGGATCCTTTGAGAACTATCAGCTGACACCAGTCTGTTGTGAAATACGCCCCCGTGGCGGCATCGTAGGATTTGCTTTTGATCCGGTATGTTCCCGGGAAACTGACAGGGATTTCGATCCTCCGGAAGGCGT
>JBAZRS010000041.1:846-5511 GCA_041662825.1 Victivallales bacterium
GTTCACCTTCTTCGGACGCTTAAGCTTGGCGTAGTCAAGGAGATTGTCAAGGTGGACAAAGGGGATTGAACCTCCGTCGAAGTCGCTCATGGCGCGTGCACCGCATTGGTTGAAGCCGACGCAGCCGAAGTTGTCGCGGAATCCGCCGACAACATAATAAAGGGATGTCTTTTTGTAGTCGATCCTCTCCAACCCCAAGCCGCGGAGATATATCTCGCCGGGAGCGGTTGACTTTTCATTGCCCCGCACATTGATCCTCAGTCCTTTGAAGACTACCCCTTCAGTGGGTTGGGGAGTCTTGACGGAGAGATATTTCCAGATGCTTGAGGCGCGGGGATTGGGAGGACCGATGTGTCCGTCATAGCCTTTGCCGATCGACTGGTAGCTTTCCGTGCCGGCGGGATTCTCGAAAATCGCCTCGACTTCGTAGTTGTAGCCCCGGGATTTCGTCTCAATGAAATGCCAGAGGTTGACCCATTTCGCGCCACGCAGAGGCAAGGGGCTGCGCAGCAACATCCTGGACGCCTTGCCAAATTCCTCCTTGGAGACCTTAACCAGCAACGCCTGTCCTTCGACATCTTCAACAGTCATGCCCGGGCCTTCGGCTCTCCATGCGGCGGCCTTGTCCAGTTCGGGATTGAATTCAAAGGCCGGCGGCTGCGCTGCGGTGCCGACGGCGCCGAGAACCTCCGCATTTCGCCTGATGACCGACAGGCTTTCAATCTGCGGCGCCGTCAGGGCTTTGTCGTAGATGGCGAAGGAGGCGAGTGTCAGCGCCACGTTGCCGGATGCCCCGTTTCCTCCGACCAGGATCGGACCCTCCACCGGACAGAGAGCGCCGGATGGAAGCGGATTCTTTTCGCATTTCAGTTTTACCTCCTTGCCGTTGACCCACATTCTGGCCTTGGAGACAGTTCCGTCAGCTGTGTTTGAATCCCATGTGACAGCCAGCGTCGTCCATTCGCCGATACGGATTTGATCCTTTCCGTCATATTGGTAGATTCTCCAGGAGGGCTTGCCTCCGGATGCGTCTTTGCAGCGCAGTTCCAAAAATGGAATGCGCGGAGCTTTTCCGGAAACACCATGTCCGCGTATTCCGAAGATGGCCCCGGGTGGCAGGCGCATAAGCTGTCCGTCCATCTCCCCGGAGGGGGAACCTCCGAATGCCATACCCGAATTCATCTTGAAACGGATGAAGAGAGTCATCGCAGTTGCGTTGTTGAGCTTTCCCCCTCCTGTTCCAATTTGCAGGACACCAGCGTATAAGGCTGCGTATCCGTTGGAGATGGCATGCCCGACGGTCGGATCCTCGATCCAGCGGACAGGAATCGGCGGTCCATACTTGCCTCCGTAGGGCATGATCCGCATCTGCCGCAGCGAGGCGTCCGATCCGCCGACTGTGAAGGTCTGCGTTTCGGAGGATATATCATCGCCGCTCTGTGTTGCCGGGGGGAATGCGCAACTCCACGACACAAGCGGTTCCGGCAGTTTTTCTTCCGGAGCCGAAAGGCATTTCGTCGCCGTGGCAGTGGAAAAAATCGCAATCGATGAAAACAGCAGAATCCCGATTGTTGACTTATGCATATCTATGAGACCTTTCTTTATTTTCATTCCACCTGATCGAGCTGGAATATGCGAGTTTCGCAAGGGATGAGATCGGCCGATATTCATTCAAACCTCATTTTTTTACATATGCATCCGATATTCCATCAAAAACTTAATTCCGCTCATGCGAAGAAGCGTGTGTAACCCGGCAATCCGTGGTTTTTGTTATATTCCAATATCATTGATAAAAGCTTTCGAACCTTGTCAACCGTACAGAACTGTGTAAGGTCGAACGCCTGGATCTCGACTACCGACGGATGTCCGAGAAGCGAATCCGTTTGCGCGGTGATCTCATCTTCCGACATATGGTACATGCGTATCGGATCCAGCATCGGTTTGAAGAGCAGGCCTGGCATTGCGCTAAATCCATAACGAATTCGGGATTTCCGTGACATGCTTCACTTGTCGTTTCCCATTAGGGACACATTTGCATATCAAGGGCGATGACCGGCATATCTATGCTTTGCAAATCAACAGGCAAACTTAGCCATGTTCCACTGCTGCCATTCTCCACCGTCACCGGCTGCCCCGATTCCAGGACCTTGGCTGAGAGTGGAGTTCCATGAAGCCCATTGACGAGTAAAGCCGTTCCTGGGGTGAACTCCCATAAATGGAGATATAATCTGGTCTTGTTGTTTTCGAGCGGTCTGGAAGTAATCCGTCCCCAGGACATCTTACCTATAGGACTTGCCTGCGTTCCATAAATGGATTCGCCGTTCACCTCAAGCCAGACGCCGATTTCGTGCAAGCGCCTTGTGGCTGCAGTCTGAAAGCAACCGTCACCCATTGGTCCGACATTGAGCTGGTAATTTCCGCCAAGCGCCGCGTTTCCGATCAGATTCTGCAGAAGCTGACGCGTCGACCTCCAGCCAAAGTCCATTGAATGGTAAGCCCATGAATGGTTAAGCGTTCCGGAAGTCTCCCACGGTTTCGTGAAGCCTTCGGCGGGAAATGAGTTGTCCATCGTGGAAATGAAATCAACCTTGTCGGACGGTCTCAAGAACTGAATCCGGCTGTTGACCAGGCATTTCGTACTGAGTTTGCGGATAAGGCTGATTAATTCGTCCTCTCTTGCCTCTGTGATGTAACTGAAACTCTTATCGCTCCAGGTGTCAAACCAAAGAAAGTATGGATCATAGTTTTCAATCAATTCCCTGACTTGGGCCAGACATTTGTTCCGCCAGTATTTTCCGAACTCCTCCTGGCTGGGATGCACATATTCCTCATTTTCCATATGAACCGAGCAGACATCGCCGCCAGTCCCCTCCCAATCCTGCCAGTGGGAATAGTAAAATCCCAGCTTTATATCAAACTTTTTGCATGCCGCCGCCAGTTCGCCCAAAATATCCCGCTTGAACGGGGTTGCATCCATAACATTGTAAGAGGATGCTTTACTCGGCCAGAGCGCAAATCCGTCGTGATGCTTTGCGGTGATCAGAAAATATTTCATGCCCGCATTCTTTGCTTCACGTATCCATTCCTCGGCGTTGAACCCGACTGGATTGAATTTCTCCGCCAATTTCCGGTACTCTTTGCGCGGGATATGCTCTGAAGCCTGGAGCCATTCGGAATAACCGTGCTTCATCTTCCTGCCGTTCCATATCCCGGCGGGGTTGCTGTACAGGCCCCAGTGCACAAACATCCCAAACCTGTCATGTGCAAACCATTCGCTTTTTGACATCATTTCCATTCCTGACATTTTATGTTTTTCCGGATTTAAGCCGAGAATCTAATTTCCAGTCGATCCCTACTGCAAGCAACATTAACTTTTTGTTTGTAGTTAGATCCTTCTCGAAAAGGTATAAGAAAAACACCCCTTGCGGGGTTAACTACAAACAAATACATTGATTTTGAGTCTAATTCGTTCGTAGTCAAGCTCGCAAGAGCTGTTCCAGGAAACCTTTTCGAGCAGGATCTAGTTAACCCTGCAAGGGGTGTTTTTCTTATACTCGAGCAGGCTCTAACTAACGCTTGCCATGTAAATGGTCGTAGCCTTGACTGGAAATTGCTATACGGAAGCCGATATAGATATAGCCGCCATATCCGGGATGGTTGTATTCTCTGTCCCTGTTGCGCTGGGAGTTGTTATAGTATCCCCATGAACCGCCTCGTATTACGCGGAACGGTGAAGCAGCCTCCACCAACGGATCAGCAGCCTCTCCGGGCGCATAATCACGAAAGGTGTCGGAACACCACTCAGAGACATTGCCGGCCAAGTCCATGATTCCGTCACGGCTGGCCCCTGCCGGAAAGTCGCCGGCGCAGTGCACGCCTTCCGCCCAGGTGGCAGGTATTCGATAATCCATGTCAAGGCTTTTCTTCAGCGTGAAATTGCCGTATTTCGGGGTTGGCGGTTCATTCCCCCATGGATAGATGCGGTTTTCTCCGCGGCCGCTTGCGACATATTCCCATTCGGCTTCAGTGGGCAGGCGGAAGCCGTCAGCCTTCATATCGATCTTCCAAGTCTCCTCATCATAAACGGCAGAGAGGCCGTTCCGCTTCGACAGCCAGTTGCAGTATTTGGCTGCAGAAATCCACGACACGTAGATTGCCGGTTCGTTGTCGCGCCAGGAATAACCGTCGCGCATCTTCCTGTGCTCCGGCTGGAACTGCTCGAATTCCGCATTGGTCACTTCGTATCTGCCCATGGCGAACGCTGATATTTTAACCTTCCGCGCCGGACGCTCGTCGGAACTGCCGTCTTCCCCGCCCATCGTAAATTCCCCGCCGGGAACAGCCACCAGTTCCGGATACTTCTGGGGAGCTGCCGGCTTGCTGGTGAAAGGTTCAAGCGGAATCAGCTCCAGTTTCCGGAGGATGACATCGCCGAAGTCGTTGAAGTCGGAATTCTTCTGGATTTTTTCATTGAAGTCGCGGCGGAGAACGAGTTTCCCGGTCTGTTCCCAGAGCGACCAGAGGAGGGAGACGGTTCGGAAATCGTTTCCGGTGGGCGGCAGATAAAGCGGAATATAATTCTCAAAATCCCCTTTTTCCGCACCCGGAGTGCCGTCGGCATACAACGTTATTCTGGCGTCTTCATCTCCGGGATTACGGTATGTA
>JBAZRS010000041.1:5521-15927 GCA_041662825.1 Victivallales bacterium
AGGAAGGAATAGGTCTTTTCGCCTGGAGAGGAGACGGGCAGAATTATTTCTTCATTATTTTCCTTTAAGGAGCGCTCCTTAAGGTCAAAAGAGTAAGCGGGTTTTCCTGCGACCGCACCATTGGTCCATGTCCGGTACAGCAAGGAATTCCTGCCTTGGATGCTGTTGACAGGTGTCGGGTTCTTAACCACCATGCGCCGTCCGGTAAAATCAATCAGGGCGGCTTTGCCGCGTAGCAAGCGAACATGCGGCGTTTCCCCGGGAAGCAGCGCGGCTTCAGCAAAAACTATTCCTGCGGGCCGTTCAAAAGTCTCCACCTTGCTCCCCTGGCGGATTTCAATGGTGCCGGGCGCGGTCAGGAAAGCGGTCACGTTCACCAGATCGAGAACATCGTCATGCATCTGGATCTGATGTGAATTCAAATTGAAACGCGCATCGTCCCATTTCTGATCTTTTTCATCCCACGCCTTGGTCTGCTCCTTCAGGTGGGTGCGATAGGTCAGGTAGACTTTGTCCTGTGTGACGGCCGGACGATTTTTGTTTTTGTAAAAATTGCTGAAATAGCGGGTCACATCCAGATATGACTCGTCACGGTCGAAACAGCGTTTCCCGCTGGCATAACGTACGGCGTACGCCATGATGTTGGAGTCTTCGTTGTAATCGTTCCATGTGACGATCTCCACCATGTCCGCACCGTCTCGGATCAGGCCTTCCCACATGGAGATATATCCCTTCATCCCCGCGTAATCACGGAGATTGGGGCTGTTATAGGCCGGACAAAGCCCGGCCATATAGATTTTGTCCAGGTGCATTGTCGCGCGGCGCAGCAGCGCGTTGACCTTGAGGAGATCCTGAGCGGTTCCGTCGCAGGTGAAGCGGAACAGCCCGTCATACTGCCCTTCCGGAGGAAACTGGGCAAGGATTTTTTCCCAGCTGAGCGCCATCGGATATTGTTTGAAGGAACTGGTCGGAACCAGGTAAAACTCGTAACCTTCATTGCGTAGTTTTCGCGCGGGACTGTCGTAGTCAAGACGCATCCCCGCATATCCAGAAAGGAAATATTTCCCTTTATAACGGAATGCATTGGGATGCTCGTAATACCGTTTGACCATATCGCCCAGATTGATATCCGGAAGGGTCTTGATCATTTTGCCCGCAAAGTCGGGAGAAAAAAAAAGTTTGAAATCGCGGCCGTCTTCTTTGGCCGCCTTGAACATGAGGTCGGCGTTGCGAACATAATTCGTATCAATTATGTTTCCTTTTTCATCGAGCTTTTTCCATTCTCCGCAGTTCAAGGCGAACCCGTCAAGGCCGTAGCGGTGGGCCAGCGCAATCTCGCGTTTGCAGAACTCTTCCGATCCGGTAAAGCATGTCATGTAGTGGGCAAAGACCTTGACTGGTTCCGCATGGGAAATAAAGCCGATCGAAAACAGTGCAATCGCAATAAGTGACTTATTCATTTATCCTCTCCAGTTTTATTTTCACACAATCTCCGAATAAGGGATTTTTAATAGTTCAAATTCATCGACAGTGTCGACAGCCAGATAGAGCGTCTGCCTTTCCTCGTCGGCAAATCCGTGCGGATATGCCACCTGCCTAGCGGGACATCCTTCCGGGATCTGCGCCAGCGTGATTTTGGATTCCCAGGTTTCCGCGTTGTCGCTGCTGACCCAGAGGTCAAGACTTTTCCTCTGCCACAGCGTGGTGTCGGTATTGTTGATGAGCAATATCTTTCCGTTGATTTTGAAGGTCGCGATTTTGGAGCCGGATGTCGGGATATCGGTCGGAACGGCTTCACTCCAGGTCTGACCGTAATCATAAGAGTCTGCACGGCGGATGAAATATTCAAGGCATGGGCGGATGAACATTATCAAGTGTCCGGGTTCGGCCTCGATCACCTCGGGTTCCCATAGATTCACATCGGCAGAGAAGGAGCCGTGCAGTGAAAACTTCTTTCCTTGGTCGGTTGAGCGGATTATCCCGGAAACGAATCTCCAGTCGCGCCGGTCATTCAAGGAGTTTGACGACAAATCAAAGCGGTGATTCCAATGGTTCTTCACTTCACACCAGTAGACGGGAAAGACCCAGGATCCGTCGGATAGGACTTTCCCCTGGCGAACCGATAAATTGGGCGGCACACCGGGAATTGAAACGGGTTCCTCCCATGTCCGGCCGGAATCCGCAGTTCTGGAAATGAAGGCGCGGAGTTCACAGTAGTGTGTCTCATATATGAATGTCTGGAATATGGTAAAAGGGCGTTCCGTTTCCGTGAAAAGTTCCGTCCCCCATACTGCACGGTCGGGCAGACTCCAAAGTGTTTCCGGCTGACTCCAGGTCGCCCCGTCATCACTGCTTCTGCTTCCCAGCACCACGTTGGTCGGGGCAGGCTCCCTTATCCCTCCGGAATAAATCAGGCAGTAAAGGTCTCCGTCCGGCATTCTGCGCAACACCGGCTCCCTGCCGTAACTCCATACTGGACCTGCTTTGAAAATCCTTCCTGCCGGCGAAAAGCGCCAGTTAATTGAAACCCCCATCATAAAATCTCCTATTTCAGCGAATCCCTGACATAAAACACATACTCCTTCATGCGTGAATCCCCGGAATTGGTGCTAGTATTTCCACCTATCAGGAAATTATTGTAATACTGGCACAGATACTCTCTCATGGTAATCATACGGGCGCTCCCGTCGAGAAATCCCATGTTCGTTCCTTTAAATCCGTGGGACTTATACAGGTCGGCGTAGGTAACGCCCATCATAGCCGAAATAGTCCCTCCCCAGGCGTCTCCGACCATTGGTGTTGTCGGTTTCTCTTTATTGAAAGTATGCTTTTTCCCTGGAATTGGAGAAGCGGGATTGTCCACCCATCCATCCCGAGTCCTTTCCGCCACCCATAACGCTATAAAAGCGGCATCGCCAGCGAGTCCGCCAGCCTTAAACGCTGTTAGAGCATTAGCCGTATCGGTTAACTTCCAATAGTTGCTGGGTGGTGTGCCATATACAGAAGATCTGTCCGGACAATACAATACGTTAATGTCTATGTATTTCTCTTTGGCAAAGTAGCCCAATCCAACCGGAGTATTAAATGTTCCTAAAAAATTATTTGCCCCGCTCGGTGTATATCCTACAGGTATTGACGTTTTTGGCGTAACCATGTACAGGTTATCATCCATATACATGAAAGTACCGAGCAACTGCTGCTTGGTATTGCTTAAACAGGAGATCTCCCTCGCTTTGCCGCGTGCTGATTTCAGCGCCGGCATCAGCATGGCGGCCAGAATCGCGATGATCGCAATGACCACCAACAGCTCGATGAGCGTGAACCATCTTCTCTTCTTCATGTCTTCCTCCTTTGATATTATTGACCATTTAAAAAAAATTCCAAATCTACCGATGTCTGGGCTCTTACCCGCATGTCAGACCATGCAATCCATAAAACTATTCTCCGCAGCTTTTACCGACTATCAATTCCGGCTTGATCCTCATCGGCTGATGTTTCCGTCCGGCAATCTTATCCATCAATTCATGGAATACTTCATCAACTGCGACTGCCGGATCGAACTGGAGCTTGGTCAGGGGCAGATGGCAGAAAATCTCCAGTCCCTTGTTGGCATAAGTGAGCAGCTTGACCTGTTCCGGTATTTTGATGCCATGCTCCAGAAGGGCGTAAAGCGCCCCCTGGAAAATAACATCGTTGACGCTGAGCAGGCCGTCGAAGGCGTCTTTTTTTTCAAAAAGCTGTGCTACCGCCTTATAGCCTTCGGTGTAATGCGCACCGCAATGTTGAACACAGATGCGTCTTGGATCGATCCGCCGCGTCTTGCAGAAATTTGTCTTGGCGTCAGGGAACATGTTTTCTAAAAATTCCATGCTTTGACCCAGCAGTACAATCTTCTCGCAGCCCCTGGCAATAAGATAATCAAGTCCGGTATAGGTGAAATCCTGGAAATCAATATCCAGTTCAGCCTGTGAACTGGGCAGCGGACATTCCGTTTTAAACCACTTCCGGATGAACGGGTTTGAGCAGAATTCCACCATGGCCCGTATTTCACCGTTCTCAATCGCCTGCTTCATCTGGTAAAATGCGGTGTCATATCCATTGTCCCGGCTGGTGAGGAATATCCGGCAGGTCCACCCGTTTTTTTCCAACATGCTGATGAGCTTTTCCAAAAATACGCCGTAAAATGAGAAATCGCGGTCTGACAGAAGTTCCTTGCAGAAAACAACCCCTATCGTCTTGATGTTTATCCCTTTGCGGATAAAGGTGCCGCGGCCGGGAACCCGTTCGAGCAATCCGCGGGTCATCAGAAGTTTTAAACCCTGCTGCACCGTGTCGGGATTTACTTTCAGCTGTTTCGCCAGTTCGGTCGTCGACGGCAAACGATCCATGGGCTTAAGACGGTTTTCCGCTATCTCCTGCTCGTAGAATGAGGCGATCTGCAGATACAACGCATCGTTTTTTTTCAGCCCAAACATGCTTTTCATGAATGTTATACCGTATTATATGGTTTGTCATATTATACAGTATAATTGCTGGTTTGTCTATAGTTTCGCAGAAAATAATTATAGAATTTCAAAGCCATTTCCCGGGTATTGCTTCAGCATCGGGCATTCGATCAAAGTTGATAAAATGCCTGATCAGGGCGGCGGTGGCGTTCCGCGGCCGCGGATCAACATGTTCAGGAAGCTGATCGTATATGGCATATACATGCCGCCAGTAGCGTTCATGGAGAATGTCGTAGTCCGGAAGCGACGCGCAAAGATCCGCAAAGAGCCCGGCAAAGAAAAGCAGTTCCTTCCGCCATGCCGAGGGGGACGGAAAGACCGGATACGTATCTCGTTCATTGCCGGCTAAGCTCTCCAGAAGCTCCGACATCTGCCGCATTTTCGCGTGATATTCAGTCCGGGAGAGGTGGATATCACGGTAATTGCCCCAGTCGCGGACGACTTCAAAGAGCGGAAGCAACTGCACAAGTTCACGCCCTCCGGGACCGAAGACACCTTCGAGGAATTCCCCAGCCACAGCGTCCGGATCCGCATCAGGATGGATGAATGACTGCGCGGCCATGAAGAGAGTCAGCTGATTGAGACGCGGTGTCATGGTGAAACATATGCCGCCGCTGTACGGGGCCCCTGCCCTCTCTTCGCGCCGGCGCTGGAAAAGCCGGTCAAAACGCCAGTGCGGAATCACCGCATTCTCCCCTTCGGTAAGACTGAAGTCCCAGGTGTAAACCTTATTTGTCCTCGCTATTTCACGGACCCACTGGCGCGCATCCTGCTCGCCGGACGGATTGCTGTCGGGATTGAATCCCATGTTGAGCGCGACCGAAGTCGGATCCGGGAATTCCGGCAGACGTCTCAGGAGGTGGCTCATGGATTTTTCAGCGCGGCGCAGATCGAATTTCCATGCCGAATGCTGGTATTCCTGGATGAATTCCCCTTTCCAGCCGAGCGGCCCCTGGATGTTGCCCCAGCCGAAGAACGGCGGTCCCCAGGTGTTGAACTCTATTTCCGCCTGCGGCAGCCGTCTGCGGACGATATGAGCAATGTCGAGCGAACGGTCAATATATGTTTCGGCCGTACAGCCGTTTCGCGAACAGGCGCCGGGGTCGCCCGGAAAAATATCGACAATGTCAATGCCCGGGAATCTTTCCAGCCAGGCGTCCCAGAGAAATTGGATTTCCGCCCAGTCCCCTGGATCGTTCGGGCAGCATGTCCGCCAATCGTCGCCCACTGTGGCAAGGGAACAGAGGAACATCGATTTAACTCCACGGCCATGTGCGTAATCGATCGCGGCGTTCATCTGCCGGGTGAACTCCCGTGCGTAATCCGCATTCAACGCCTCTCGGCAGAACAGCCTCGGCACAAACCAGAACTCAAACACGTTGAAGCCGCAGGCGGCTATGAAATCGATGCAGCCGCGCCAGTCGGCGTCGCTCCAGCGGTTCGGCATGCCCGGGTAGAACATGTTGGGATTGTATGCGTTCTGAAGGTGTTCCGCGAAATTGTTGTAGTATATGCGCCTGCTGCCGAATCTTCCGTTGCCGCCTGCTTCCATTATATAGCTCCCACTTACAGCGTTCCGTTATTGCCGATTTCCCTGTCATCAAAAAAAGTTTTCATCGTAAGCCTCTTTTCAGATTAGGTTCCCCTTATCGCTTTTTACGGAGCAGTATGGCGCGGCCATATGCCATTGCATGTATCCGGTTTGGTGGTCGTCAGCCAGGCCCCTCTAGCCTGAATGCCATTTTTCCGGTTGTCCACAGCTTCAGATCTTTCTTCAGCGCCGGTACGGAACGCTCAGACCACCGCAACAGCAGAACAGGCGGTCCGGTTTCATCTTCAGTTTGTCCTTTAGGTGTTCCCACGCATCGGGAGACTCGCTACACAGGGATATAGGCGTCCGGGGGCTGACGCGAGTGATTTCTTCGATGTAGTGCGCGTAAATCTCCGCACGCGCCTCAGTGGGAAAGGGCGCGTTCCAGCCGCCGACCTTGTCTGGATTGGCGCGTATCGCCATGTCCGCCAGGCGCGGATCCATCCGTTTGAACCCCATCGCACCGTCAAATCCGGGAACGGAAGTCAACGACAGCACCCACAGGCGCACCGTGTCTGGTGTGACCTTGGCGAAGAGCTTCTCTATTGCAAGGGAAGCATCCTCCCGCCATTCCCTGATCGGGATAATCGGCGAGAAGCCGGCCCGCACCGTGTAGCCGGCGTCCTGGCAACGGCGCATAGCCTCGATGCGCTGGTCAAGAGAAGGGGCGCCAGGCTCGAACTCGCGGGCGGCATTGCCTGTAGAAAGGGTCATGTAGAACAGACAGCGCTCCCGGTTCGAGAGCTCCAGCAGATGATCGACATTGTTGCTCTTGGTGTAGAAAAGAAGGTGCTGGTCTGCGCTCTTCGCGAACACGTCGGCCAGGATCTGAGAGGCGCCGTATTCCGGCTCGAAACAGATGGAGTCGCTGTACATGTCATAACGGTACAGCTTCTGGTGCGGGCGCGCAGCGAGGGTGCGGCTGACATTGTCGGCGAAGTCTTCCAAGTCGAGCATGACCGTCATGATGAAAGCCTGATCACAGTAGGCGCAGCGATGGACGCATCCGTTCAAGGTGTGCAGTCCCCAGCCGCCCTGGCAGACGTAGCTGCGGGATGGCTGGTGCTCTGCATCCATAACCTCGCGGCGGCTATAGGCGAAGTCTTCACCGGCTCCGGCCATCGTCCAGGCAAGCCGGTTGGCGATGTTGTACTTGTACTTCCTGTCGGGCTCTTCGCGCTTCGACGCATCCCAGACGAACGTATTGAAAACGATCACAGGATCGCCCTGCGGCTTCAGGAATCCGTTCATCAGGTCGTCGGACCAGACCGGGCAACCCGCCCCGATACCGGCACGCTCCACGATCATCTCCGTGTCAGAGGCATCGACCTCTTCGACCGGGGGATTGCCCATGGCTTTCAGCATGCGCTCCAGACGTTTGACCGCATTGGCGTTGCGGTAGACGCGCCTATGAACGAAAACAGCAGGTGGTTTCAGCGTATACATGGCAGTATCTCCATTAAAATCCAACTTGTTTTTACGGGTATTTTCCTTGTGGTGACTGGCCGATTACGTAAGCAGCGACCATTCGCGGTGCAATGCATTGATCTGCTTGACCAGAGCCGGAGCCATCGGCTTTGCCTTCTGATCACAGGCCAGCAATTCCCTGAAATGCACCTCCTTGGACGTACCGGCAATCGAAGTCAGCAGGTTCGGGAAGGATTTCAGGAATGAAAATGAGAACTCGGCCCAGGAGGCGCATCCGGACTGCTCGAAGAGCGGCTGCAGCGCCTCGAATTTGAGGATGGCCCGGTCTTCCGGTTTCTTCTCGCGGATGGTCTGGATCCTTGCCGGATCCAGTATCCCGCCACACATGGTCCGGAGGGACAAGATGTTTTCATTCCGGCTTTCCAGGAGTTCAAACAGTTCCGTATTCGTCTGACGTTCACCGGGACTGAAATAAAAAATGTAGCCGGGAAAAAGGTTCGACTGAACCGCCCGGATGGCGTCCGGCGAGAAGCTGGCGAATATTTCCATTACGAACTGACCGACCTTTCCCTGCTTCTGCATGTCCTGGCAAACCTGCCACATCTCCCCGTGATCCAGGAAATCATCAACGACCGGGCGCCGGTCGTGCTTGGCCCGGCAAAGCTGGGCAATACTGACCTGGTCGATGGTTAAGCGGCGCAACGCGTCCTCGACGTCGAACTTCAGCACTTCGGCGTTGTCGCAACGTATTTTCAGTATCATCCGCGGGATCTGTTTGCGAGCTTCGCAATAGGCATGATGCAGGATCATGAAGGCGCCGCCACCGGCGTACTCCTGGCTGGCGTGAAACCAGACTCCGGTTTCCATTGCCGTACGCGCCAGGCGAATATGGTTCCGCATCTCGCCAGGGTCATTCCCCAGACTCATGCACCCGAACGTGAAGGATGTGAGCGCGGAACCCGGAAAAGGCTTTTGGCTGAGCGATGTGCCGGCATTAATCATTTTCATGCTTCCTTGTTATTGGTTCATCGGGAACGCTGACAGTTTCATTTGCCGTCTAATTTAACGTATAGGAATTTCAAAGCGGTGAACATTCAACATTGAAGATCGAATTAAGACTTAATACATTCGATGTTGGAAGTTCGATGTTCAATGTTCGATGTTCAAATTATTAGAGTTACAGCGCTCTGGCCGCCTAATATGAACTACTTGCCCTTCACATCGTAACAAAGCAGGGTGCCCTGGTCACGGAGGTAAAGCATGCCATTAACTATGACCGGATGGGGCCAGCTGTTCTTGTCGCTGCGGTCAACCTGATCAAAACGCCCTTTCTCGACGTATTTCGCAGGATTCGCCTCGATGAGGGCGACTGCGCCCTTGCCTGATTCACTGCGGATGTAGAAATGACCGTCGGCATAGGCGATCGCCCCCTTGCCGACACCTTTGTCCGCCCAGGCGATTTCGCCCGTCTTGAAATCCAGGCAGACCCAGCCATTGGAATCGGAAAACCCGTATACATAGCCGTTCAAGAGAATGACGCCGCCATGATGGTTCACCATGTTCGTGTTGGCGTAAACCTGTTCGGCATTGAAACCTTTCTCATCCTTGGAAATCTTGAACGCATTGCAGCCGATGCCGTAACCTGAGGTGACAAAGACCTGGTTGTCGGCGAAAACCGGTGTCGGGACGACGGCGGTTTTGCCCGGACGGCTGGCGCGCCACAGCACTTTGCCGTCTGCCACGGACACCCCTACCACGCTCGCGGATGTCAGCTGAATTACCTGCTTCTGCCCGAATACGGTTTCAAGGATCATGGAAGAATGATGGGGGGCATCGGTAAGACCCTGGGTGCGCCAGAGCAAGTCGCCGGTTTTTGCGTCCAGGGCGATCATGGTTCCCTGCTGTCCGCCGGGTGTGCAGAAGAGCTTCCCGCTGTCAAAGAGGGGTGACTCGGCATATCCCCAGCGCGGACGCTGACCGCCAAAATCCTTGACGAGGTTCTTGCGCCACAGTTCTTTTCCGCTTGTGGCATCCGCACACAACAATTCGCCAAACTGGTTGAGGGCATAAACGTTTCCAGCAGCGACAGTCGGGGTACCGCGCGGTCCGGGGTAGCCATCGCCTCCGCCCGCCTCGCCGATTTTAGTTGACCACAGTTTCTTACCGGTGCCGTCTTCGAGAGCCATCAACTGGCTGGCGCCGTCAACATCGCCCATGGTGAAAATCTTGCCGCCAACTACCGATATCCCGGCAAATCCCCCGCCAAGTTCCGTTGCCTTCCACTTCAGTTCCGGGCCGCCGGCCGACCACGTTTTCAGCAGGCCAGCCTCTTTGGACATCCCGTCCCTGTTCACACCGCGCCACTGTGGCCATTCATTGAGTTCCGCCGCCTGAAAATTTGACAAGGCCAGAAGTAGGCCGACAACTCCGATTACAATCTTCGATCCTGCACGCATCTTTTATCCCCCTTGGAAAAATAAAGTTTTTATGATTGTCGGTTATTTAATTCTGAAAAAATAACCGGAGTTGACGCATAAATCAAGCATGCCGGCACTTAACTTGAATGTTAAGGAATTTCAAGGTTATGGATATTCTAAATTCAGCTTTTTGCGAATTGCAAAATTCGCACTTGGAGTGCGGCAATTTATTGCCGCCTTTAACGACGGAATTTATTCCGTCCCACAAGTAAGGTAATTCCGCGAAATGAATTTCGCGAAACAAGGCGGCAACAAGTTCCCGCACTCCAAGGAGCGTTATCACGCTCGTAAATCAAAAATCGACTCCACTATACGTCCAGATTATCTTTACTTCGTAATTCGAATGTTCGTCTGTTCGTAATTCGATTGTTCAAAAGTTGCGGCCCTTGACCGCCCAATTAAAAT
>JBAZRS010000042.1:0-2218 GCA_041662825.1 Victivallales bacterium
GGCGAATTCGGTGGTGATGCCTTTGGCTATTTCCTGGTGTGCATGATGCGAAGTAGAAAGGTCGAATGGGGATTTGCGGAGTTTTATTGTCAGTATGAAAAGAAGGCCGATGAAAACTCCGGGCAGGCAGATGATCAGGTTTGAAGGTGATGTCACTATGTCTGCGACCTTGAAACTGGCGGTGCTGACATGCCTTGTCGCCATGAAAAATCCCACTGCGCTGATAAGGATCATGGGTTCGGCCGACATCATAAGGAGGAGTTCGCGTTCGGCTCCGATGAAACTGTAAGGTGAGTTGGTCGAGTATGCGGCGAGGACGAGGAAGATGTCCGCGAGGGTGAAGGCGAATATCACGAGCAGAATGTCCTGTCCTGTGAAAAAGAGGATTCCGCTTGCCAGCATGAAGACGAGATAGCATATGAGGTAGAAGCTGTGGAAGAACCTATTGACCTGAAGATTTTCCTTTTCGAAAAGCTTGAAGACGTCATAGAACGGCTGGAGCAGGGGGGGGCCGAAACGGCCCTGCATTCTTGCAGTGATTATACGGTCAAATCCGGCAAGAAGCCCGCACACGACCGGGGCAAATATCAAAAACGCCAAAGATGCAAATAGGAGGTTCATATCAGACTTTTCCCCACCATACAAGAGATATTGTGATTAAGATCAGGATTGTTGAAGAGAAGACAGCCACGTTGAAAAGCTTCGCTTCCCCGAAATATTTTTCAAGATAATAGTTGCTGAGTTTCCATTCTTTTGGGCCGAGTGAGCCGGTGAACTGAGTGTAATTGTCCTTGATTCCGGTACCGCAGAGATACGGTTCAGGGTTCCTGAGCCTTCTCCAGTGGAAGCAGAAACCGAGTGGCACAAGGAGAACCAGCCCCATGAGTATGCTGACAATTATGATATTCCCCTTGCTGAGCATGGGGTCTTTCCCGTATAACGGCTCTATAAGGTAGATGCCTACGAACGGGAAGAGGGCGCAGATGGCTATCGTCATGAAGGCTAGAGTTGAAAGAACCGCCCATTCCTCCTGTGCAATCTTGTCTTCCGCATCGGATCTTACGTTTGTCACGGCAATGAGTTTGCCCATCCATTTACCCCAGAAGAACAAAGTCGCCGAGCTTCCGAAGATGACGGCAATGGGGAGCAGCGGGTTGTTCAGGGCCAGCGCCTCGAGGGCGGCCCATTTGCTTATAAGCATCCCGAACGGTGCCAGGAACATTCCGGTTATGCCTATCAGCATTATGATTGTGATACGCGGCATTGGTGAAACCAGTCCGTGCATGTCTTCGATATCCCTGCTGCCGATCTGGTGTTCAACCGTTCCGACAGAAAGGAAGAGCAGGGCTTTTGCGATTGCATGGAATATGACCAGCAGGATTGCGGCCCACAGCGCGAGTTCTGAACCCACGCCTGCACAAACCACAATCAGACCCAGGTTGGCGATTGTCGAATAGGCCAGAACCCTCTTTGCATTGCTCTGGGAGACTGCAAGGAGAGAGCAGGCCACAAAACTCAACGCGCCTATGAAGGCAATCATGGTTCCAGGAATGGTGTTATGGAGCGCCGGTGCAAGTTTTATGATTATATAGACACCGGCCTTCACCATGGTGCTTGAATGGAGCAGGGCGGAGACTGGGGTCGGTGCGACCATTGCCCCGAGAAGCCATCCGGAGAACGGGAACTGCGCGGATTTTGTAAGTCCCGCAAATGAAATAAGGACAACGGGAAGTAGGACTGCCGCGGTTTTACCCTCTTTAAGCAGCGCGTCAAGCCCCACGATGTTGAGACTGCATGAGCAGTAGATGATAGCCGCGGCAAATGCGACTCCGCCCAGGAGGTTCATCCATAACGCCTTGAAGGCGTTGGCCACCGCCTCGGCGGTTCCCGAATATCCGATCATTATGAAGGAGCAGAATGTGGTGACCTCCCAGAAGAAGTAAATCCAGACAAGGTTGTCGGAGAATATGATCCCGAACATGGCGGAGAGGAAAATGAACATTGTGAAGAAGAAGAGCTTTCTGCGGTCGGCTATTTCGTGGTGATGGGAGTGGTAATGGTTCATGTATCCGATTGAATAGATGCAGATGAGGCTTCCTATGACTCCGATTATCACGGCCATTATGATCGAGAGGTTGTCAAAGAAGAAAATGCACTTTGTCTCAGGGATTTTTCCGGTGACTTCGGCCCAGAGGATCATGCCGGTCTGTATGATCAC
>JBAZRS010000042.1:2228-15752 GCA_041662825.1 Victivallales bacterium
ACAAGAAGGGGGATCCAGTATCTCCTTGCGGGAAGTTTCCTGCACATGTATAAAAGGGCGATTGCGAGGACAATCTCGCCTGCAAGAATTATGTATCCGAGGAAGTGACGCGTGTTCTCGAAATACTGCGCGGCGTTTTTCGGTGCGGTGAAGGCGAGGTTCAGTGATGCCATGGCTATCACGATTGACGAGAGTATTATGATTCCTTTCCTGAGCGCCGGGGAATTGCAAAGAAGCATAAGCATCGCCGGTATCAGTGGAAACAGAATTAAAAATGCAATAGAAGACATTGTTATATCGGGCCTAATTGGTTATTACAAGAAAAATGCTGTTTTTTGGCAATTTTCTGCATATTGGATTATATGAAAAAAACAAGGCTCATAAAATAAGGCCTATAGATGAAATAGCAAACACGAAATAAAATTATTTTAAAATTATTTTAGCGTGAATATTTATAGCAGGCGGAACAGGTGCCTTCGCTGCTCACCATGCACGGGCCTGCCGGATTCGACGGGGTGCATACTTTTGCGAAGAGGGGGCATTCTTCAGGAGATATCTTGCCCTTTAAAACGTCTCCGCAGCGGCACTTGCCGGAAGTGATCTTGTAATCCACATTCATCCCGAATTTTTTCTCCGAATCAAATTCCCAGTATTCCTTCCTGAGGGAGAGTCCGCTTCCGGGAATGTTTCCTATTCCGCGCCACTGGGCGTCGGCCGGTTCAAGATATTTGCCTATGAATTCCCTGGCCCTGGGATTCCCGTCATATTTGACGACCCTTGAATAGTTGTTTTCAACCTTGAATTCGCCTTTGGAAATCTGATTTGTGATCATCTCAATTCCCGCAAGGACATCAAGGGGTTCGAATCCTGCAATCACGCAGGGTTTCCTGTGTTTTGCGGAAAAGGGCTCGTATGCTTTTACGCCTATTATCGCACTTACATGTGCCGGGCAGAGGAACGCATCTATTTTAAGTTCGCTGTCTGCGGAAAGGGCTTCCATTGCCGGGGGAATCTGCTTGAACGTAGTGAAAAGGCTGAGATTGCCTATTTTCTCTCTTACGGCTGAATCGACAATGCTGACCACCGGCCCGATTGTAGTTTCGAAACCGACTGCCAGGAAGACGACTTGCCTGTCCAGATACTTCTTCGCGATTTCAACCGCGTCCGCCGGGGAATAGCATGTCTCGACGTGGGCTCCGGATGAACGGGCTTTCGAGAGGCTGGAGTGGGTGCCGGGAACGTTGATCATGTCCCCGAACGTCACAATGACCTTGCCGCATTCGGCGAGTTCTATTGCGGCGTCAATATATCCCTGGGGGGTGACGCAGACCGGGCAACCCGGACCGCTGACAAGCCTGATATTGTCAGGCAGGAGGCTCCGGATTGCGAATTTCGCAATGGACATGGTGTGTGTGCCGCAGACTTCCATGATTGTCATCTGACGGTCAACCTTGGAGGCGATTTCCTTTATCTGCCCGCTGATGGCTATGGCAGTTTTCGAATTTCTGAATCCGTCAATGTATTTCATAATAAAACACCTTTTGATATTAAACAACACAAACATTCAGCATTCAACGTTGAACTCCCGACATCGAATGAAATTTAAATTCGACATTGGGCGTCGGATTTTGAATGCCGTACGTTCAAACTAACTGTTTTCGGCAATCGTATCTGCAAGTTCGCGAAACAGCTCAAGCTGTTTTTCGGCTTCTTCGACGTTGAATTTCTCGATTGCGAAACCCGCATGGATTATCACATAGTCGCCCACCTGCAGTTTGTCAACCAGTGTGAGGTTCACGTCGCGTTCTATTCCGTCGTATTCGGCGCTGCCGGTACGACCGTCCGGTTTGACGGAGACTATTTTCATCGGTATTGCAAGGCACATGGTATTTATCTCGCTTTTTTATTTAAAGATTTAGTGATGCTAAGCCTGAAATTGTTAAAGCATAAAAAGAACCGGATTTTGTATAGCATAATATATGCCAATAAAACAAAGGGCCCGAACGCTGTTTAATATAGCGTCAGGGCCCTGATTTTCAAGAAAATGCGGGTTATCCCTTATTCTTCAGGTATCCTCATTCCGTAGAATGAACGGTACACGAAGAAGAGTGCGATTGCGAAGATTACCCCGCCAATCATGTATTTCAGGTTGTTGTTCGTCATTGCAACGGCGATTTCCGTGGCGAGGAGGCCGAACAGCGTGGTGAACTTGATGATGGGGTTCATGGCAACTGACGAAGTGTCTTTGAACGGGTCGCCGACAGTGTCGCCGACGACGGCGGCCGCGTGCAACTCAGTACCCTTGGCGCGGAGGTCAACCTCCACGATTTTCTTTGCATTGTCCCAGGCGCCGCCCGCATTGGCCATGAATATGGCCTGATACAGTCCGAAGAAGGCGATGGAGATCAGGTATCCGATGAAGAAGAACGGATTGAAGAAGGCCAGCGACAGGGCGAAGCAGAAAATTGCGATGAAGATGTTGAACATCCCCTTCTGCGCATAGATAGTGCAGATTTTTACAACTTCCTTGCTGTCCTTGATGGAGGCCGTACTGGCGTTCAGGTTCATGTTCTTCTTGATATATACGACCGCGCGGTATGAACCGGTGACGACCGCCTGGGTCGCAGCCCCGGTGAACCAGTAGATTACGGCGCCGCCCATCAGGAGACCCAGGACGACTTCAGGCTGAACCAGTGAAAGCTTGCCGATCACCGAGTTGATTCCGGCGGTAAGCTGTGCGGAAGTCAGCGGGAGGTGTTCGCTGATGGTTACGCCTGCAAGCTTGGCCAGGTGAATGGCTTCGTTTTTGCTCAGCATGATTATGATGCCGAATATCATGGTAGTAGCTCCGACGACTGCGGTGCCGATCAGAACTGGCTTGGCGGTGGCCTTGAAGGTGTTGCCTGCGCCGTCATTGCGTTCAAGATTCATCTTGGCGTTTTCGAAATCGGGCTTGAATCCGAAATCGCTCTCTATCTCCTTCTCAATGCCAGGTATGGATTCTATGCGGCTGAGTTCGTAAACCGATTGCGCGTTGTCGGAAACCGGGCCGAAACTGTCTACGGCGATTGTGACAGGCCCCATGCCGAGGAAACCGAACGCCACCAGACCGAATGCGAAAATCGGAGCTGCAAAGGAATATTCAACAGGCATCATCGCGGCGACTGCCGGATTTGTGGCAAGGAGTGCGGCGACAAGCATAAGTACCAACATCGTCAGACCTTCCCAGAAAGCTGAAAAGTTACCGGCTACAAAGCCGGACAGTATGTTGAGGGAGGCGCCGCCCTGTTTGGAGGCGGTCACAACTTCCTTGACATGCTTGGCGTTTGTGCTGGTGAAGACCTTTGTGAATTCAGGGATGATGGCGCCTGCGATTGTACCGCAGGAGATTATCGTGGAAAGCACCCACCAGAGATTTGTCTGTACAACACCTTTGATTGTAAGATCCCCGAGAAGGAAATAGCTGGCGACATATGTGATGCCGATGCAGACAAAGGAGGTCAGCCATACAAGTACGGTGAGGGGATGTTCCGGGTCAAAGGACTTGGCGTTCTTGAGTTTTGATGTGAAATAGATGTCGTTGGCGAGGTAAGCCGCCAGAGCTGCGACGATCATGAGGATACGCATGACGAATATCCAGACAATCATCTGTCCGCATAGGACGGTCGGTCCGAGGACCAGTGCGAGGAAGGCGATAAGGGCTACGCCGGTTACGCCGTATGTTTCAAATCCGTCAGCTGTCGGCCCGACGCTGTCGCCGGCGTTGTCACCGGTACAGTCGGCTATGACACCGGGGTTCTTGGGATCGTCTTCGGGGAGTTTGAATACGATCTTCATGAGGTCTGAGCCTATATCGGCGATCTTGGTGAAGATACCGCCGCAGATACGCAGGGCGGAGGCTCCGAGGGATTCGCCTATCGCGAAGCCGATGAAGCAGGCGCCGCGCAGTTCAGACGGAAGGAAAATGAGGATGCAGATCATGAAGAAGAGTTCAACTGTGATGAGCAGCATTCCGACACTCATGCCGGAGCGCATCGGGATGGCAAGCGCCTCCCATGGTGTCCCGCGGAGCGATGCGAATGCAGAGCGGCTGTTGGCAAAGGTGTTTATGCGCATTCCGAACCATGCCACAGAATATGAGCCGAGAATACCCAGGACTGAAGCCCCGAGGATGATTGATACGTTCACCATCACGGTTCCCATCGACTTGCCTTCATGGGGTGTAAGGAAGCCGAAGTAGTAGACCATGCAAATTGCAATCAGCGACCACAGTACCGCGAGGAACTTGCCCTGCTGGGCAAGATAGCTCTTGCAGGTTTCCCATATGATTGCGGAAACATCGGCCATCGACTTGTGAACAGGAAGTTTTTTGGTGTTGACATACTGCCACATGGCGAAAGCAAGGCCAATCACGCAAACCACAAGCCCGAACAGCATCAGCGTGGTGCCGGAAACGGCGCCGTTGAAAAATCTGACGGCTCCCAGATCTGGCAACTGTATGTCCGCTTCACTGGCGAACACTGTCGAGGTTGTACACAAGCCGGCCGTTAGAAGCGCCGACCCTTTTAAAAATGACTCTTTGATACTCATCTTCTGCATTACTCCCGTTGTTATATTTATTGGTTATTAAAAATTAAAAACCATGTGGATTTAATTTTCAAAAATTAAGCACCGCAAATTAAACGATGTGTGCGATAATTCAATGTAGAGTTCAAAAAAAAATCTTTTTTTTCATTTTACATGAAGAATAACTTTTTTGCTTGCCCGCAAAAAAGAAAATGGTCGGAAGTGCTGGGGGGCTTAAGAGGGAATCACTTGCTGTCGAGAATGCGGCGGATCTCCTTCGCAATGACATTTATGCGGTGCGGCTTCGGGATGAAGCCTGCGGCGCCCTGCTGGAGGATGTCATTGACCTCTTCTTCAGAGACATATCCGCTTGACAGGAGGATTTTCGCCTTGGGATCTATCGCCCGTATCTGGTAGAATGTGCCGTGTCCGCCCAGTTTGGGCATTATCATGTCGAGTATGACCATGTCAATCTGGTTTGGATTGTTCTTGTAGATTTCAACTGCGTCAAGTCCGTTTTCGGCGAGTATCACAGAGTAGCCGAGTGTCTGAAGCGCCTCGATCATGAAATCCCATATGGCATCCTGATCATCAACAAGTAGAATGGTTTCAGTACCGCCTGGCAGTTTCTCTTTTGTATCGGGCATAAAGCACCTTCGTGATTAGACTGTTGCTACAATACGCTTTGTATTAATAAAAGCAACCGCCGTACTTTTGAATTTATCCTGAAAGACAAGCGGATGAAAACTCCAAAGTCCAGGCTCCAGGCAATGTGTAAAAAAGAATATTTCAAATAAATCCTTTAATGCCATGGGGATTCATGGATTAAACTGGATTTTGTTTGAAAATTTTAAATTGGAATTTGTTTGGCTTTAGATCGTTTGGGTTTGGAGCATTTCTAAAGAATTCCCTTAAAGTCAATATATCCGCGTTCAACATCAGTGCTGATCAGCTGGACCCGGAGGCTGCGTCCGACGTCAAGACCTTCAAAACCGCTGGCAAGCCGTCCTTCGACCGGTGGATTCATGATGCGAACCCAGGTGCCTTTGTCTGATGCGCCGGTGACTATCGCATCGAACCTGTCCCCGATTCTTTTTTCCAGCAGCAGGGCGGCTGCGGATTTCCCTAGCTGGCGTTCAACTTTTTTTGCCGCATCCTCCTGAAGTGTGCAGTGCTTGGCAAGGGACTCAAGCTCATCATCCCGATAGGGCGCGGGGCGCCCCGATTTGGCGGCCTTCAGGAGACGGTGCGTGATTATGTCCGGATAACGGCGGTTGGGCGCTGTCGAATGATTATAGTCTCTGACTGCCAGTCCGAAATGGCCTGATGAAGTTATTCCGGGAAGTTCGACGACGTACTCGCCGGGGCCCAGAAGCTTGATAACGCTGAGCGAAAGGTCGGGGAAACGCAGCGGATCAGATGCCTTCTCCGATTCGAGAAAGCGCTCCAGAGCCTTTGAATCCGGCCCATCTGGCAGCGTGCAACCCTTTTCCAATGCAAGTTCGACAATCCTTTCCCAGCGTTTAGGTGTGCGAACTATGCGCCGAATCGACGGGAACTTCTTGGATGTCAGAAACCTTGCGGTAACCCCATTGGCGGAGACCATGAAATTCTCTATGAGATCCCTGGCCCTGTTTTTTCTTTCGGGAACCATGTCCTTAAGTTCTTCACCTTCAAATTTAGGACGGGTTTTGATTGTTTCGAAATTCAATGCGCCGTTGACATATCGGAGTGATTTCAGGTTTTGTGCGGCCCTGTCCTGGAGACGCAGGTTTTCGTCGAGGCCGCCAACCTGGCTGATTCCGTCCGGCATAGGGCCTTTGCCTTCCAGCCATTCTCCTACACTGCTGTAGCAAAGTTTCGCATGGTTTCGGACGCTTGCGCAGTAAAGGTCGGAATCTGCGAGGGTCCCGTCGGGGGCGACGAGCATTTCAATCACAATGGCAATGCGGTCGCACTCATAATTGAGCGAAGTGAGGTTCGTTGAAAGTTTCTCGGGCAGCAGCGGGAATATTTCCGCTGCCGTGTAAACGGAAGTGGTGTTGCGACGCGCATGATTGTCAATCTCGGAGGATTTCCCCACCAGTGCGTCGACATCGGCAACGGCGACTAAAACCTTGATGTTCCCGTCAGGCATGGCAACGGCTACTGTGAGTTGATCCAGGTCTCGCGAGTCGTCATTGTCTATCGAGCACCATGGCAGATTCCTGAGGTCGCGGTCGGATGCGTCTTTACAGGTCGCAGGCCCGTGTATTCTGTCAAGTTCGGCTATCGCCTTGGGCGGAAAATCGGGAATAAGCCCCCTTTCAAGCATTACCCGGCGCGCAATATTCCGTAAAATATTCCTGTGCTGCTTTCTGCTTTTGAGTTTCATTGTATCACCTTATTTTGTGTTGAAGTTTTGTAAAAGAGATGTTGGAGGTTCAAATTACAAGGTTCTGTTTTAGATTTAGTTTCCCATAAGTTTTGCAACATACTGGAAAGGGGATAACATGGATAGTTCAGCGTTGCTTCACCACATATCGGAAAAGCTTGATAAAAACAGGTTGGAGGGGGCGAATCTGACGAAAGTGCAGTTTGTGAATTCAAACTTGACCAGTACCGAATTCGAGAAATCAAACCTCACAAATGCGTTTGTGAGCCACAGTCTCCTCCACAGCGTCACAATCAACGAATGCGCCTTCAGCGAATGCAAGCTCAATAAGATCAATTTCAATATTACACCGGCAAGGAACTTCATGAGGGAATGCAATTTCAGCAAGATCCACATGACCGACTGCAACCTCTCGCATTCAAGTTTTGCAAGGTGTGACTGGACCGGCGCCCTGATAGACGACATTCCTGTTGAAATCCTGCTTAAAGCCCACAAGGTGAAAAAGAGGATGATCCTGCTGTTTGCGTCATCTTATGTCCTTACCGTTCTCCTGATGTTACTCCTCATTTTTGCCTGATGCGTTGATTCGGCGGATTTGTGGAAGGGCGGATTGGTTTTGGGACAGTTGCTTGGGGGCATCTGGCATAACTGTCCGCAAGCTGATGAGCATGTTGAAATCCCCTGGACACTGTGTTAAAATATAACGGAGCTGATTTTAATTGGCGGGCGCATGTCAACAGTCCCTTAATAATCCGAAAACATACCGGGGAGATTTTGTGGGAAAAGAAAAAGATCTCAATCAGATGCCAAACGGCAATGCTTCCATGGCTGAAGACAATACTCTGCAGTACGATGTCTCCCAGGCGGAAAACCCCAATTTGGTTGACGGCAAATATTCAATCAAAGACCTGGTGGATATTGAAAAGTTCCGTCCGATTCTGGAAAAGTTCTCAAAAGCCACCGGATTCACCACCGGCTTCCTTTCCTATCCGGCCCTGGAAATTCTCATTGCGACGGGATGGAGGGATATCTGCACGAAATTCCACAGGGCCTGTCCAGCTTCCGCATGCCACTGCAAGGCAAGCAATGTCCAGCTGATCGGGAACTTGACAAAGTCTCGGGAGATGAATATCCAGGCATGTGATAACGGGATGTATGATGGCGCCACCCCAATCATTATCCGTGACAAGCTGATTGCGTACCTTGCAACCGGACAGGCCCTCTTTGCTCCCCCTGACGAAGAACGGTTCAAGAAGCAGGCCGCCATGTACGGATATGATGAGAAGAGCTATCTGGAAGCCCTTCGGAAGGTGCCGGTAGTCTCGGAAGAACAGTTCCGCAAAACAATGGATTTCTTGTCGGAGATAGCGGTTATTTTGGCGGAAAACGGTTTGAGGAATCTGGAGGACAAGGACCGTGCAGAGGAAATTGCCGCAGAAAAAGAGCAGCTTGCAGTCACGTTGGCCAGCATCGCCGACGGTGTCATTGTGACGGACATGTCCGGGAATGTGACACTTCTGAACAAGGTTGCGGAAAAGCTTACAGGCTGGCCTCACAGCGAGGCTTTTGGAAAATCAATAGAAGAGGTTTTCCAGATTGTAAAAGCTGAAAGCTGTGAAGCATGCGAGAGTACGGTGCGAATGGTTCTTAAGAATATTCAGACGGCATATCTTCCGGCTAATAATTTGCTCAAGGCGAGATATGGGGGGGGACGCATTCTCAGCGGCAGTGCTGCCCCTATTCTGGACAGGCACGGGGATATTCGCGGAGTCGTCCTGGTGTTCCGCGACATCACTGAGCGGAAGAGCATGGAGGAGAAAATCCGGCAGGCGGAAAAAATGGAGGCCGTCGGTCAGCTTGCAGGTGGTATTGCACATGACTTCAACAATCAGCTCATGGGGATCATGGGATATGCCGAGATACTCTATAACCGCCTTGACGACGTCAACCTGAGAAATGATGCCGAGAACATCATGCGCGCATCCAAAAGGGCTTCAGATCTGACCAGCAACCTTCTTGCGTTTTCCAGAAAGGGAAAATATCTGAGCGTGCCGGTAAATGTCCATAAGATCATCGAAGAAGTGGTCTCCATCCTCGAACACAGCATTGACAGGAGAATAGAAGTGAAGCGGGTGTTCAAGGCAAGCCCTGCGACGATTAACGGGGATCCTACGCAGTTTCAGAATGCGCTGCTCAATTTGTCCCTCAATGCCAGGGACGCCCTGCCAAACGGCGGGGAGATTGTTTTCACCACTGAAAATGTGAAGATGGAAGATGTATTCAGCAGAGAAGATTGGGGCAAGGCGGTAAAAGGGCGTTACCTGAAGATATGTGTTATTGATGACGGTATTGGGATGAGCGACGATATGAAAAAACACATATTTGAGCCCTTCTTCACCACAAAGGAACCGGGTAAGGGCACGGGAATGGGACTGGCTTCGGTTTACGGAATGGTAAAGAACCACAACGGAGCCATCAATGTCAGCAGCGTTTACGGGGAAGGCACTATTTTCTCACTATACTTCCCCCTCCTTGAAGACAGCATAGAGACAGACAATATTAAATCAGAGCTTGTCTCGGTCAGGAAAGAAGCGAAGATTCTCCTGGCCGATGACGAGGAGCTGGTCCGCAGTCTTGTTTCAAACATGTTGCGTTCCTTGGGGCATAAGGTGGTTGCGTGCAAGGACGGCGCTGAGGCGCTTGAATTATACCGCAACTCCTGGCGGGATTTCGACCTTGTGATTCTGGACATGATGATGCCGAGAATAAACGGCCGGGACGCTTTTATCAAGATGCATTCAATCAACAGGGACATAAAGGCGTTGCTCATTTCCGGCTTCAGCATTGACGGTGAAGCTCAGAGCCTTCTTGATGCGGGAATGAAAGGTTTCATACAAAAGCCTTTCAATTTCAGTGAGTTCACCAAAGCCGTAGAGAAGGTCCTTAATGACGATGGCATGAAAGGGGAGGGGAAGTTCTAAAGTTCGAGAGTTCGAGAGTTCGAGAGTTCGAGAGTTCGAGAGTTCGAGAGTTCGAAAACGCGTAAGTTCGAAAGTGATAAACTCTTCCAACCGACACCAGACACCTGACTTCGTAAGGATACTGCGCCGTGGCAAGCTAGCGACTTTCCTCACTGTCTTGCTTCCAAACTGGCTTCCACGGCTTTTATCGCATCTGCCGCTGAACTTGTTATCCCCCCCGTGTACCCGGAACCTTCCCCTATGGGGTACAGTTTTTCCATGTTTACCGATTCATATTTCTCATTGCGTCTGATTTTCAGAGGGGAGGAAGTTCTTGTTTCCACGCCAAGCAGTATCGCATGTTCTGAAACAAAGAGAGGATAATCGTCTTTCCATTTATTGAATGCGGTTGCTAGTGATTCGCATATGAATGCCGGCAGGATTTCATCCATGATGACTGCCGTTGCGCCCATTTTAAAGGAATTCCTGTTTAAGGTGCAGGAGTTTTTCCCGTTCAGGAAGTCAGTCAGATTCTGTGCAGGCGCCTTCCATGTTCCACCTGCCGCGATGAAAGCTTTGCGCTCTATGGCTTTTTGGAATTCGATTCCGGCCAGAGGATCGGCGGATTTGTAGTCGTCCGTACGGCAGGTTACGGCAATTGCCGAATTCGAGAAGGGGGATGATCTGCTGGAGTGGCTCATGCCGTTTAGTGCCAGCATGCCTTTTTCGGATGATGCGTTTACCACCTCGCCGCCGGGACACATGCAGAACGTATACGCGCCCCGTCCTGTCTTCCTGTCTGTGTAGTTGAACGAATAAGTCGCGGCTCCGATACTGCGGAAGTCCTTGTATTTCTCGCCATACCGGATGAGGTTGATTATCTCGGCCGGATGTTCGATCCTGACACCGACGGAAATCGGTTTCTGCTCTAAGAAAACACCCTTCCTGTGAATCATTTCAAACGTGTCGCGCGCCGAATGCCCCAGAGCAAGATAGATGATGGAAGAAAGACATTCCTTCTCCCCGTTTATTACGACACCCTGGGGCCTGCCCTCGGATATCAGTATGTCAGTGATTTTTGAGCTGTAATGTATTTCGCCGCCTCTTTCCAGAATGTGCTCCCTCATGTTGCGGACTATCCTGCAGAGCACATCAGTGCCCAGATGTGGCTTGCCCACGTATCCGATCTCCTTGGGCGCGCCAAATTTTATCAGGGTGTCCAGAACCCTGTTCACATGTTCGGAATTGTTCCTGATTCTGGAAAACAGCTTTCCGTCCGAGTATGAACCGGCTCCGCCTTCACCGAACTGGATATTTGATTCCGGATCCAGCTCCCGCTCCCTGATGAATCTTCGGACATCAATGTCCCGCTCCTCTATCCTTTTGCCCCTTTCAAATATCAAGGGTCTGATCCCGCGATCCAGAAGCTCGGGGGCGGCGAAGATGCCGTCAGGGCCGAAACCAACTATTATAGGTCTCTCCTTGATGTTTGCGGATTTCGCGGCCGGTTTCGGTTTTTCAGTGTATAATGGGAACTTATCCCTGTTGTCGAAGCTGTCCGATAGAGTGACAGTTATTGAAATCTCGTAGTAGAACTGGTCTTTGTCGCCAGTGTCGAGCGATTTGCTGAGCATCCGGGAGAATTTTATTCTATCCGCGCCGCAATCCAGCTTTTCCGAAGCGGCCCTCAGATATTCGTCAACCCCGTCCTTTTCAACGGGTATGCGCAATTTGCTTATTATCAATTCCAAAATTCCACCAATCTCATATTACCACGAAACACACAAAAGACACGAAAGAATACTTTAACCACTAATCTACACTAATAAAACACTGATATTTGCTGAGGATTGGATTTTTCATCGTAAAATCCAGTTCACAGCAAGGGGGATAGTTTTAATTTTTATTATAGATCCGGAGGATAATCAGCTTACATTAACTTGAAGGCTCTGAGAACTCCAGATATGCAATAAGGTTAAGATGAAGATTTTCTGAAAACCTGGATTATTTTCAATCATGAAGTCTTTGCTTGACTCCACTAAACTTTGTCGCGAGCTTTGTCGGAGAAGAATGCAAAAGGAAAAAGGGAATCGACGAAGTTCGCGACAAAGCTCATGACAAAGATTGATACTATGGCTCCAGCGGACAATCATCTTGCGTTAATATGCAATATGATGATCCTTCGAAGCAATAGTGAAAAATCAGTGTCTGTCGGTGGTGAGCATCTCTTCTCTTAAGCACTTCCGAACTTACGCATTTCCGAACTCTCGTACTAGTGCTTGGAAAGGTATTCAACCGCCTCCTGTCCGGATTTGAATTCCTTGCCCCATAGGGATGAAGCCGTTGCAATGGCGGCATTCCGAACGTTTGTGTCATCGTCGGCAAGCGCCTTGAGCATCAGATTCTTTAAATCCTCCCTGGATACTCCTAGGTATGTGAATTCGGAAACGCATTTCAGCCTTGTGTCGGCGTACCTCGAGTTCAGGGAGCTTCCAATGATCCTCAGCATGGTGTTGTCGTCGGTGATGGAGTCGATCACGTTATGGGCTTCCCGCCTGACATCCGCCGAATCGTCGTCCAGCGCTTTGCTCAGAAAAGGGGAAATGTCTATCTGGGTTTCAGGGACGAATGAAATGAACTTGACGGTTGCAACCCTGACATCTTTGGACTTGTCATCAAGTGCAAGCCGCAGGAGAGAAGGTTCAAAAGTATATAGGGTTGCAATCAATCTTATCCTGCCTGCCTCGTCAGTGGACAGGAATTCCTCAAGCAGGTTGGACGGGGAACTTGCGGACGGCTGATTTCTCATGTTTATTGTCTTTTTGTGGACCTGCCTGAGAGGTTTGGATTTCCTGGGCGGCTTTTTCCCGGGGCTGTCTTGAGCCAGGGACTTCTCCTCGTTCAGAAGGAGCTTTTTGTCGGCTCCGGCGCCCGGCGCGACGTTGCGGTAAATAATGAAACCCGCACCGGCAAACGCCAGAAGGGATGCGACTATAATTATTACCATCCATGCTTTTTTCATGTGTCAATATACATTTCCCTGCAGATTTATAAATCCCACACCAAAGACTCGACAGTTCCGAATTTTGCGCCTTTCTTCACCCTGATCCCTGTCTTCAGTAACTCTCTGAGTTAATTAGAAGCGCTTTAATTAAGACTAGAATTCTTTCTGGTTCAGCGTTTGGAAAGATATTTTGCGGCATCATCTCCGGAAGTGAATTCCTGATTCCATAGGAACGATGCCGACAAAAGGGCCTGAGTGCGGATTTTTGCATCCTTGTCCGAAAGTGCTTTTACCAACAGAGCCTTGACATCCTCCTTTGGGGTGTCCGTATCAATGAATTTTGACACGGTCTTAAGCCTTACATCGGTAAACTCTGAATTCATCGCAGGTTCCATCAGGCTTAAGACATCGCCTTTGTCGTTAAGCGAATCCATTAGGCTGAAGGATTCATCTCGGACCTGGCTTGAACCGTCATTCATCGCCAGTGCTATGAACGGCAGGATGTTTTTCTGGTCGGTTTCAAGCCAGTAGAGGCATTTTGCGGCGGCGAGCCGCACATCTTCAGACTTGTCCGAGAATGCAAGGACCAGGAGGTCAGGTTCAAAAGAGTCAAGATTTAT
>JBAZRS010000043.1:0-15713 GCA_041662825.1 Victivallales bacterium
GCATGAGTCTGTGACAGTCCCGGGAGTGATGACCCTGGTTATTTTCCGTTTGACAATCCCCTTTGCAAGGCGCGGATCCTCAACCTGCTCCGCTATGGCGACCTTGATTCCCGCTTCCAGAAGCCGGGGCATGTAGTTCTCCAGGGCGTGGTATGGTATTCCGCACATGGGCGTGCCTGCGCGTTTGGTCAGAGTGACATCGAGGACGGGGGCTGCGAACTTCGCATCTTCGAAAAAGAGCTCGTAAAAGTCGCCGAGGCGGAAAAGCAGGATGACGTCTTTCGGGAGCCCGTCCTTCATCTCGCGGTACTGCCGCATCATCGGTGTAAGGTTGTCATTCATATCATATTTCTTCCAACGGCAGAATCTGTTTTACGTGTCTTATGGTAAGAACGAAAACTTTTTTATTTTCGATTTTATATAATATTCTGTAATTCCCAAACAGAAGTTCCCTCAAATCCCTTCTCTCTGTTATTTCAGGAACAGCTCTTCCGCTTTCGGAAAAAGCTTGAAGCCTTCTTGAATAATTTAAAAGTTTATCCAGCCACTTATCCGCTTCTGCGGGACTGTCAAGGGATATGTAGTGATGGATTTCTGAAAGCCTGGATATGGCAAGATCTGTCCAGATTATTTTCATTAGCGTTTTAGGACAAGCTCCCTGACTTTTGAATGAGGATGGATTTTCCCTTCCTCTATCTGTTTTTCAGCTATGCTTATATCCTGGAGAAGTTCAGCTCTTTCCTGAAGCAGTTCAAATTCCTTTATATCGACGAGTACGGCCACTCCCCTACCCCTCTGGGTAATGACCATTGGTCTTTTTGTGTCGTGAACTTGCCTGATGTATCCGGCCGCACCGGCTCGGAAATCAGAGAGAGCCCGGATATCCTTGTCTAGAAGCATTCTGACCATGTGAAACCTCGCTTATGAGTTGTACTTCCAAAGATACATTTATTTGTACGTTAATCAAAGGTTGCGGATGAGATATTGTGCGTTTTGGCAGAGATATTGTTTTGAAGATCCCTTTATTTTTTATCGAGAAATCCTTTGAGCAAGTCAACGCCGCTTTCAATCAGCTCATCCTGTTGCTTCTTCTGTTTGGGCGCCGGTTGCGGCGCAGGTGGCTGGGTTTGCGGTTTGTTTTTATCCGCAACCGGCTGGGACGGGGAGGTTGATTTTTCCGGCGTATTCGCCGGAATCACTGCAGGTGACTGCTTCAGTCCCAGTCCGCGCAACAGAACCTTTGGATCAATTTTGCCCTCTTCCATTAATTGTTTGGAAGCGTCAAGTATGGCTTTCTTACCTTGTTCTGTAACGATGTCATTAATGGAGTTGATCAGCAATTCCTCCCAACCGGGCGTCTGCGGCTGGCGGAAGGTTCCGGTAACAGGGTAGTTCAGGCTTGGCGCCATC
Organism: Victivallales bacterium; assembly: GCA_041662825.1. Lineage (GTDB taxonomy): Bacteria > Verrucomicrobiota > Lentisphaeria > Victivallales > GWF2-50-93 > GWF2-50-93. The sequence continues at coordinate 1,411 of JBAZRS010000043.1, forward strand.
AGGTAACTGCCATTGCGTTCCGTAAAGATTACCCCTGTTGGCAATTTGGAAACTTTCTTTTCCAGGCGACCGCCAATTCCCGGAGTGAATTTCAGGTTCAGCGTTTCATCAAAGCCGATATTACCGCTACCGACGAAATTATAATCCGGGCCGCTCAACTGTGTTCCAGCGATACTGAGTCCATTACCGGAGGAATTAAGGCAAACAGAGCCGTTGTCTATTATTATTTGATTGATGTCCGGAAGCAACAGAATTGTGGCGGCCATTTCCTGGTATGGCAGGTTTTTGAGAGACAGCATGCCTATATCGAGCTTGAAATGAATATCGGAATACCGGCTCAGGTTCAAAGCGGTGACACCTGCACCTTTGGCGTCAAAATTGAATCCTTTGACCGAGCCTGAAATGCAGTTGCGATATTGCTCCGGTACGGTGGAGGAGAGGATCGGATCGAGATTCATCGCCCCCATATCACCATGAACTTCATAGATGTAACCGGGCTTATTCAAATCGGCGTTGATACGGAAATGAATCGGGGTCTGGTTCAACACAAGATCCAACGGCTTAACCTCGATCTTGTTGTCGCGGATCCGGATTGAACTTTTAAGCGGGGAAATCACGATCTTTCCATGTCGGATCCGGGCCAGATTTAAGTGAATGGTCAACCACAATCCCTTAAAATCCGCTGCCGGAGGTTCTTCAGCCGGAAAAATCGGACCGGGCTTATCGGTTTTGGCAGAAGGATTTTTCCCTGAGGGATTCCGGTCGGATGCCGGAGTGGCAGAGCTAAAGATGGACATCAAGGCCTGGGTATCGAGAATTTCCGAGTTGATCTCAATAACCGATTCCGACTTGGCAGGAGGCAGCGTCAGATTTCCTTTGGTGTTAAATTGCGCCACAGTCTGATTGTTGTTTTTGGCAAGCAGATCCAATTTTCGGATTTTGAAATCATTCCCGTTTAATTGATCCATGTCGAATTCAAGATTGCCTTGCAAGACCTTCGGCGGCAATTCTGCGGAGTTTCTGACTGTAAGATTGTCAAGATTCAATTTTCCATTAAAAGAGGCGCTCTTTCCTTGATTGGCAATTTTGGCTTGGATTTTACCATTTAGGTTCATTTTTTGAATCTTTCCCGCAGTTTTTTCCGGCAATGGGATAAAAGTCAGCAATTGCTCATTAAGCGCAGGAAGCTCGACCGAGAGTTCGCCTGCAAGTTTTTTGAGATCAAAATCGCCGTCCAAAGTCATTTTCATTGCAGTTTGATTCTTACGCAAGAGCTCGAGTTCCTGCCGTTTAATCTTGAGCTTGGCAAAATCGGTCAGACTGATATCGAAATCATCCTTGATATTCAGGTCTCGAACATGATTGGCTCCGGAGTCAAACCCGAAATTTTCAACAGTCACTCTGCCAGCTGCCCGAACTTGTTTGCCGAGATTGGCGGCATCAAGATTGATTTCTGCGCTTAGTTCGCCAGCTGTCAAGCGCAGATTCGACTTGGGCGGAAGGAAGGCGTTGGCAAGAAGCAGGTTGAAGCGTTTGATCGTCAGGTTGATATTTGCCGGTTCGGCATTCGCGGCAGCACCGGAGGGATTCAGGGTGATTATGAGTTGGCGGGAGAGGTTTAAAGCCAGCATTTCACGTCCTTCTTCGTGAAGACCTGCTTGCATGGTATTGAGTTTGACCAATTGGGTTTTCAAATCGAAGGATGCGGCGTGAACCAAGCTGAAATCCATTGGCGGAACTGTTAATTTAAGAGTCGGGGATGTGATGCTGGCATTGGTGACATTGAGGTTGCCGTCGCTTTCAATTTGCTGAGCTGCTTGAAACTTGACCCGTCCCTGATAACTGAGAGATGTTTTGCCAAAATCCAAACCGCCCGCAAGCGAACCGAGCAGGTTCAATGCCGGAGCCGTAACCGGATCGATGGCGATATTGAGGTCGGCAGTCAACGGGTTCAATGTGCCATTGCCTCTGAGCATAATTGCGGCTTCCACCTGGTCGGCTTTACTTTCGGAGAAGCGAAGCTGTTGAAGGGTAAAATTATTGCCGTTGCCGGTCAGGTTCATTGATAATGCAATTGAATGACGTGCAAGGTCTATTTTCTGGAAATGCCCGGAAACTTCATTGAGTTGAATTTCCATCAGGACGCTGCGCGGTTGCATTTGGGAATTTATTTCTGCTGTGAGCTTTCCGTCCAGGGTCGCGTTTTGCAGTTGGAACTCGTTTCCCCTGGTGAGCTGCAGATTTCCGCGGAACTCAAGTTTGGCGGGCTTGTCTAGGCGGAATTCGGGGAGGTTGAGGTTAAAGTCCCTGAGTTCAAAAAGGAGTGACTGCTGCGAATCCTTGCCGGTCTGCCTGAAGGCCAAGGAGAGGTTGCTGATCCGGATATTCTTTAAAGTAGGCTTAAATGGCAGCCCTGCCCTAGCGTCGCCTTTTTTGGTTGTTGGCGAGACTGACGGCGCAACACTCTTAGCTGGCGCATGCGGCAGATTTGATTTGCCGGCAGCGTCTTGGATGACCTGGATCTTAACCCCGTCGAGAACGAGCTCCCGTACGATCAGTTCACCGCGGAATATCGGCATCAGTTCATAGCCGCAGCGGACGGTCTTGGCATGCAGCAGCTGTGATTCGCCTGAGCCTATCTCAATGTTTTGCAATTCGATTCCCGAGAAGGGTGAAAATGATATCTTCTTGGCGGTCAATGGAGCGCCGATGGCCTGACTGACCCGTGGCAGGATTTGAGATTGGATAAAGGTCTGACTGGTCAGAACAAAATAGAGAAGAATTACGAATCCAAAAATCCCCAGCAGTGAAAAGACAACTATTTTTTTCCAGCCTTTCATAAAACCTGTCTCCTATACACTGATATGTAATATAAAACCGCAAAGGCACAAAGGTAATTGCGAATTAAAAATTACGGGTTAAAAATATTTGGGATTAAATACGTCATCATCCTGCCAATGTGAAAGGAAGACTGATCTTTTGTCTCGCTTTACTTGATTTACCAGATATTCATAGAAAAATCTGCTCAAAAAAACTTCATTCATCCATTCTTTCTCTCTACACACCCGGCAAAGCGGTTTGCATTTCGCCGTAAATTCATTATGGCAAACAATCTTGGTCGGATTTTTTGTTGTGACAGATTTGATTGGGATGCAGTTCACCAAGTTGCAAGAAAAGAGAACGGCAGCAGAGTGCCGTTGCTACAGCAAATAATTGTAGCCGCGTCACTCTGCTGACGCGTTATTTTTCAATGCGCTTAACTTGATATAATACCATATTGGTATATAATGCTTTATGAGATTAATAGGGAAAAATATTCTTGCTGAGCTGAAATCCAGGCATGGTGATACCAGGAAAGCAATTGACATATGGGTTGACATTGTTGAAAAATCCCTGTGGAAAACGCCTTCGGATATAAAAAGAATGTATTCAGATGCGAGTTTCCTTGAGGAAAACCATGTTGTTTTCAATATCAAGGGGAACAAATACAGGCTGATAGTAATTGTGGCATACAATACTGGAACGATTTTTGCGAAATTCGCCGGAACACATTCCGAATATGATAAATTTCTGAAAAAATGGAGGAATTGAACTGATGAACACAAAACTTTTAAAAACCGAAGAAGAATATAAAAAAGCGCTTGCTGAGGCTGAAAAGCTTGTCGAAATGGATCCATTACCCGAAACAAAGGAGGCGGACAGGCTTGAACTGCTCTGCCTTCTTATCGAAAACTATGAGAGAAAACATTATGTTTTCGATAATGTTTCCGCTAAGGACGCCATAGAGTATGCGATTGAACAGAAAGGACTAAAGAAAAGCGATCTGATTCAATATTTCGGAAGCCAGTCGCGGGTGTCTGATTTTTTCAGAGGAGCCCGGGGCTTGTCAATCGGGATAATCAAGAAAATACATGATGGACTCGGGATTCCCTATGATGTTCTACTAAAGACGTAAGCTCTGGCGGTAAAGCAGTACCTTGATCAGTGCGCATAAGATGTAATTATTGTAATTGCCCCTTACAATTTTTCGTCCGGGGTTTTAATTGAAGTTCTGACCTTGTTCATGGCGTTTCTGATTTTATCGTGCAGTTCCTTCCCCGCTTTCCGTCCGCCGTAGCGGATTTTGCAGAACTCCTCTGTTATGAAAGTCATTTCCCCGGACGCCGAAGGTATTTTAACTGAAGCCCTCCTGAGGATTTCCCCAGGAGTTTCGGACGGGGCTCTCCTGACGCCTGCGGAAGCGAGCTCCCTCAGCAGGTCACGATAGAAGTGCTCGGCAAAGACTTCCGCATATGCGACTGGCATGCTCCCTCCCGGCTTGCCTGAGGAAAACCTCCTGAACAGCGTGATAGCACCCATTAGTGCCAGCGTGGCTGTTGACAGAAGAAGCACAAAACCGGAATTGCGCGAAACCTTGTCGGCGGCAACATCAATCTTTTCAGAGGTGAACTTATAAAGCATCGTCTGGTCGTTAGAAGTGAATCCAACTATTTTCTGATACCAGATGAATTCTATCCAGTCCAGCATCCTCAGGGTGATTCCGCCGGCCTGTCTTTGAAAATTCCCGCCTGAAACAGGTGTCGCGTCGAAGATAAGCCATCCGCGTCCAGGCAGATAGGCCTCAACCCAGGCGTGCGCATTTGTGTCCCTGACATTGAAGAATCCCCCGATCTCGTTCTTCTCCGAGGGGGCAAACCCGAGAGCTATCCTGGATGGCACACCCATTTGCCTGAAGAGCAGCGTCAGCGCCGATGCAAAACGTTCACAGTGCCCGCGTTTCTCGTTGAAAAGGAAATCATCCAGGGGATTCAGGCGGTTCAGGTCGTAGGTTCCGATCTCGTATGTGAAGGTGTCGCGCAGGTATTTCTCCAGAGCCCGAAGCTTGTTGTAATCTCCGCTTGCGCGGGCTGTAGCGTCAGTTATGAGTTTTTTCGTCCTGTCGGAAAGCTCTGGGTGATTGAGGCAGGACGCAATCTCACGGTCGTCCGCCGCCACCTGCTTTTTGAGATCAGTCCAGTATTCATAGGTGTTGTTGTCCGATGGCCAGTAACGCGACACCCTGATGTTCCCCTGCCAGGACACATATTCGTCCTGGAAGAAGTTCCCCTTCAGGGCTACGGGATATCCGTCGGTCGGGAGCGAACCGCCGAGAAGTGCGATTTCCTTGACAGTCGCCTTCCGATATTTAAGTTCCGGTTTTATTTTCGCCCTCAAATTCCTCTTGAAGGCGGTCGCCTGCTTTCCGGCAGTCCATCTTGTTCCGTCGAACGTGTCAAGGGTATATGTCTTGAGATATCCGATGTCGTCTCCTGAAATCTGGAATATTAGGCGGCCCGCCCCCTCCATTCCCCCTGAAGCCGGATCGAGTGTCGGAGCCATCGGGGCGGTCCGTCCGATGGACAGATTTGCAGTCACGGAGGAAAACGGCCTGTATCTCGGGAAAGCTATGAAGAAGACGATCATTGCCAGAATGACTATTGAAAATTCCCTCCACTTCATGAACGGGGAGAATTTCATCTCGCTAAATCCGCATGATTCAGCCTCAAGCTTGTGGAAAGTCTGCGGGATGAGCACAAGGGCTGATGCAAGCACCAGCAAGAACCCGTATTCGAGCATCATCTGGCTTCCGACGGCGATATTGACTATTGCAATCCCTGCCGAAAGGCATTTCTCCCTTGGGGTGAGAGGCCTGAGCATCCTTATCGACTGCAATACGAGAAGGCCGTTTCCGAAGGAAAGCGACCTCATGAATGCCGTTCGTCCGAAATGTATCGATATCAGGAGGGCGAGGATAAGCAGGAGGATTTCGGTGCTTTCATTCACCGGATATTTCCTGGCGGAAAGGCGGATGAGCAGGAACCACAGGGCTGCAAGCATCACCGGAATTATCGGATTCTCCCAGAAAAACCCCTGTGAAATGAAACCGAGGAGAATGAGAAGATAGAACGGATCCCGCAGCTTGTCGCGCTGCTTCCCGAAAAGCGACCTGGTAATGCGGCCGAACCCGGAGCCCCTGTCCGCGGGTGCGGAGGCTTCGGCCGCCGCATCATTGGAATATGTTGTTTCCGGCATATCTGTGTACCTTGATGTTTGCTGGCAGGGACGATTCCTTCATCGTTTCCGGGACATACAGCGAGACCTTCCTGTTCTGCGACAGGAGGTATTCAACGGACTCTCTTAAGCCGTCGGCGCTGACAGCCACGATCACGACCGATGATCTGCTTGAGATCTTGTCCCGTATTTCCCTGGTTTTGAGCAAGAGATCATAATTATCCGAAACATCTGTTCGGGCGATGAACTCAAGAAGCGCGTCGCCTGTGGAAAAAGGCGGGACCACAAGCGTGTCAGCCCTTGAAGGATCGACCAACTCGACGTGGTGTCCCGCATCCAGCGCTGCAAATGCGAGCGAGCCGGCGGCCCTTGCGGCAAGATCACATAGGCCCAGGCCTGCGGCAGGCCTGTTGTCAAGGATTATGGTCAGCCGCCCGGAAAGCTCCTCGCTGAACTCCTTTATCATGATGCCTGCGCCTTTCGCGGACGATTTCCAATGTATGTGCCTGAATGAGTCGCCGCTCTGCATCGGGCGGACACCGGAGAAATCAAAACCTGAGGGACTGCTGTATTTGCCCTGGCAGCCGCCCCCGACCATGGGCTCAAACCCTGAAGCCTGGGGCGGAAGGCATTTGTATATGTCCGGAAAAACAACGGCCTCCCCGGAGCCGGCCAGACGCAGGGTGGTCCTTACAAGCCCGAAAGGATACGCCGATTTCAGCAGGAGCTTCTTTAACGGGTAGATCCCCCGGCGCGGGAAGACTATTTCAGGCATCACGTGAGAGTCGGCCGATGCCGGAAGAGAATAGATTCTGGCAAGCACCCCGTGCTGCGAGATTATTTCGATCAGCCCCAGGCTGAACTTGGAGCTGTTGGTTATTTTCAGCGGAGACGGGACAGGGCATCCTTCAGTCGCCTTGATGGTGCCGGCCATTTCCACCTTGACATTCCTGATCAGCAGTAAGGACATGAAGACGTTCAGGGCGAATGCCCCGACAATGACGCCCAGGATCAGGAAGAGGAGTCCCGACTGGGACTGTGTCGCGGAAAGATAAACGAGACCGCAGAGGCAGAGGAACGCAATTCCCTTCTTTGTCGGGACTACTGACGGAAATTTGAAAAGCCTTTCCATGGGGAACCCGTGCATTAGCAACTAATTATATAACCACAGAACACACTGAATACACAGAAGGATTTAAACCACGAAACAAACTAATCACACGAAAAATACAATAGCAAATATTTGCTGTGAATTTGTTTTTGCAACAAGATCAAATCCACAGCAAGGCTCGTTTTTAATCCTTGTCAGTGAAAATTCAGTGGCTAATTCCATCGGATTCATTTACAGCGGCACTTCGACTGATTCAACTATGCTGTCTACGGCTTTCACTTCGGACGAGGTCGCGAGGCGGCTGCCCTTCCTGACGATGATCCTGTGCCCCATCACGGCTTCAGCCGAAGATTTGACATCGTCGGGAGTGACAAAGTCCCTGCCGTCACAGAGGGCTGATGCCTGGCTGTAACGCATGAGATCGAGGCTGCACCGCGGGCTCACCCCGTATTCCGCGCTTTCAATGTCCCTTGAGCGGTGCGCAATTTTCACAATATACTCGTAAACAGGATCTGAAACCCTGAGACTCCTCACCGTCTCCTGAAGCCTGAGGAGGTCTTCTGTTCCAATCACCGGAACAAGCCTGTCAATCGGATCGTCTGTCCTCTGTTCCTCAAGGATTTTCTTTTCATTCGCAAAATCAGGATAACCGATCCTGAGCCTCACCATGAAACGGTCCATCTGCGAAAAAGGAAGCGGATATGTGCCCTCCAGCTCGATCGGGTTTTGCGTCGCTATGACAAAGAACGGCTCATTGAGCTTGTGCAACCGGCCTTCAACCGTCACCTGGAGCTCCTCCATCGCCTCGAGGAGGCTTGACTGAGTCCTCGGGGTCGCCCTGTTTATCTCGTCGGCAAGCAGGACATTGCAGAATACCGGACCGGGTCTGAAAATGAAGCTGCCGTCCTTCTGCTGGTAGACTGTGACCCCTGTCACATCGGTGGGCAGAAGATCCGCAGTGAACTGGATTCTCCGGTATTCGCCGGAAACCGATTTTGCGACAGCCTTCGCAAGAAGCGTTTTGCCGACGCCGGGAATGTCCTCAAGAAGTATGTGCCCGCCGGAAAGCATAGCCCTGATCACCCTGTCAATGACATCATCCTTTCCGAGGAAGACTTTTGAAACATTGTCCTTTACCTTCTTTATCAGGCCGGAGGATTTTTCAAGATCATCATTCATATTGGTCTCTCTGAGTTCGCTTGTTTCAAGATTTACTTTCACACGGCAGAATGCATTTACATTAATATCATCAGATATCAGCCGAAATCAATCTTCACAGAGGGGAAAACCATGCGTTTACAGCAATAATCAAAGGCATTCAACCACCATGTAAGACCGGACTGCTGGATTAATGTGCAAAGAGTCCCTATATTTGGAATATGAATTACTGCAAGCTCAGGATTGAACTGGAGAAGACATGGCCGTGGATTGCGATTCCCGCAATACTGGCCGCAACTCTGTTCCAGCTTCACTGGCAGGGCCGGATCTGGTGGTGTTCCTGCGGGAATTGCAACCTCTGGGCCGGAGAGATATGGAGTCTGCATAATTCGCAGCACCTCTTTGACCCATATTCATTCACCCACATCCTCCATGGAGTGCTGTTCTGCGGAATACTCGCATGGCTCCTCCCGAAAATTCCACTGATGTGGCTCTTATGTGTGGTGGCCGGGTTAGAGGCGTCCTGGGAGGTTTTGGAGAATTCGCAGTTCATAATTCAGCGCTACCGTGAATCCACGATAGCCCTTGGTTACAACGGTGATTCCGTCATCAATTCAGCAGGCGACATGCTGTCGTGCATTTCGGGTTTCATCCTGGCGAGATATCTGGGCCTGCGATATTCAATTGTTTTTTTTATGATTATTGAACTTGCACTGCTTTTCTGGATCAGGGACAATCTGAGCCTGAACATGATAATGCTGGCATGCCCGATCGGGGCGGTCAAGAACTGGCAGATGATACATTGACCAGCAAATATATTCCCATTGACTGTCAGCTTCACTAAGCGTATGCTGAACTATACGGCATTGCGTTTAGCAACCAGGCAGTATTCTGAAAAAAACTCCTGTTCGTGGCGGGAATTCATTGCTTCTCCACCATTTACAGATTAAGTTACCTCATTGTGAAAATCAAAATCCCTGTTAGCATAAGCAAGCATAATCTTGAAAATATCCGTCCTGAACTGCGCTTTACCGCGCTGTTTCTGGCATTTGCACTTTTTTTCAGCTCTTTCCATTCCATGATTGCCGATTATGCCGCATGGCTGCTTGCAATGACGCATGAAATATCGCTTGCCCCCGCAAATCCAAGCCAAACTAAAGGTCAGGGGCAATCTCAGACGCAACCCCAACAGCATGCCCCGGTAAAGATCACCGCCATGGCACAGGTTCCCGCCCCGAAAAACAAGGTTGCAGAACGCGCAACTCCCACAATCAACAAAAAGCCCGAAGTTTCAGACAAGCCTGAAACAGTCAATTTACCGAAAACCAATACTCCTGTAATTTCCATTGTTAATGGCATTCCCGGCTGGAGCAGTTCCGATATCGCCCTTTTCCCGCCGCTGAGAAAATTCGACGGCACGGCCTGGAACGAGGAGAAGACTGAAATAAAGATCGCCTCTGACGGAAAAACCCTGTTTGTCCTCCTCCGTGTTTACGATAAAAACCCAAGCGCCTCCATCATAGGCGATCCCCAAAAACGCAAGGGGAAGGGATTATGGGACACCGACAGCATTGAATTTTTCCTGATGAAGAACAGCAGAAGCAATCACTACTGCCAATATATCATCTCCGTAAGCGGCAACGGGCAGACATTGTACAATAAAATCGCCGACAGGCCGAATTCATGGCAATCCGCAGTTCCGCCCAAATCATTCGAGCTTCCGCGATTCAGCGCTGACGAGTTTGACGGGGGATTCGAGCTTGAAATTAAAATAGCTTTGAGCAATATTGACGTGGACATGCTGAAGCCCGGCGACTCGCTGCTTATGCAAATAGTGAGGAATTACCGGGGCCAGACTGAGATTAACTCCGTCACATTGCAGCTTTTCCCGGTATACATATATGCTGACAGGCGGTTTGGAACAAACAATCACGACAGGCGGGCTTTTCAGGAGATACCGGTCAGACAAGAAAAATAACTGGTGTTCCAATAATTAATTTTACGCTAAGGCAGTTGTATTAATAATGAATGGACTCTTTTCTTGAATGAATGATGTTGTATATTCGTTACTGAAAATCATATGGCAATCTGCATTGGGGTGTCATGGAAAACATAATTGAAATAAGTAGCCTTACAAAATACTACGGCAGTTTATTCTGGAAGAGCAAGAAGCCTTCCCTGTACGAACTCAATCTTTCCATTCCGGAAGGATCCATCTTCGGCTTCCTGGGACCTAACGGGGCGGGCAAGACGACTACCATAAAAATACTGATGAACCTGATCAAGCAATCCTCCGGCAATGCCATGATTTTGGGTTTTCCGCCCGACAATGTCGAGGTGAAACGGCTGATCGGCTTTCTGCCCGACGCCCCCGCTTTCAGCCCATACCTTTCCGCCGCCGAATTTCTCAACATCTGCGCCAAACTTTTCGGAATCCCGTCCGCTGTCCGGAAAAAGAGGATAGCGGAAGTTTTGGAAACTGTCCGCATGACCAAACACGCAAAATCCAAACTCGGCGGTTTTTCCCGCGGGATGACCCAGAGAATCGGAATCGCCCAGGCAATCCTCAACAATCCGAAGCTTCTTATTCTTGATGAACCGCTGGTAGGCCTTGATCCCCACGGCCGCCAGGAGCTGAAAGATATTATACTGGACCAGAAGGCCAGAGGCACAAGTGTTTTTTTCTGCAGCCACATTCTGTCGGACGCTGAAAAAATCTGCGACCGGATAGGGATACTTTGCGAAAGCAGGCTCCTGTGTTCCGGGCGGCTTGATGAACTGCTCTCGGAGACCGGTTCCAAGCTTCACGTTAATCCCGGCCATGACGACATCGCAAAGGAAATGCTGTCTGCGGCCACTGAAACCATCAAACGCCCTGATGGCGGATGGGAACTCTCGTTTCTGAAAAAAGAGGAAACAACCCTGGCGCTTCTTGCAGCAAAGGCGAAGTATGGAGAAGCGGTTACAATAACAGGTTTCAGGGAGAGTCTTGAAGATTTTTTCTTCAGGAAAATAGAAAATGCAACAAAACAAATTTAGTTGAAAAGTTACGTTAAAACCCGAAATGAAGGAGGAAGATGATGAGAACGATCAATGAGATCATGGCAATTGCCGGAGGAGCATGGCGGATATTGAGGATGCGCGTAGTCTACGTCCTTATCCTGTGTGTGCTGGTGCTGATTGGAAGTGCGTACCGCTATGATGTCCTTTCGCTGGGACAGCACAAGGCGCTGATGGTGGACGTGTCGCTGATGCTGAATACGCTGGCGGCTATCCTCATAGCCATCTCTGTCACCTTTGAAATCTCCAGGGAACTCCGGGAGGGCGTCGCATCCACGCTGCTGTCCAAGCCGCTGGGGCGCACCCACTATCTGATCGGGAAACTGGTCGGCATCTCCATTGCCGGAATAGTTGTGACCGGACTGATCACACTCGGCTTCTGCGTTGTCTTCAGTTCGGCCTTCAAGGATGCCGGAATCGGGCAGACCATGCTGATGGGGCATCTTTTAATCATGGCAAGCGTAATTCCCATGTCCGCGCTGGCTGTCATGTTTTCCGTGCTTGTCCCGGAATCCATTGCCGCTGTCGTCACCGCTATCGCAATCTGGTTCGCACATTCTACGCCAGTCCTAGGCAAAGTTACACTCCTATATGGCGGAATCCTTCCCGACCTGAATCTTTTCAACCTTAAAGCCGAAGCGGCATACAACATTGGAAACATCAGCTGGGTCTACCTGTCGCTGGTGCTATTGTGGGGAATCGTCTATAGCGTTTTCGCGACCTCGCTGGCAAGTCTGGCATTCGGCTACAGGGATCTGAAATAAACAACAAGAAAGGAATAAAAATGAAAAAATCAATTGTAACTCATATTGCAGTCATGGCAATTGCTGTGGCGCTGGGCTCCTGTCTGGCGAGCTATCTTAAGGTGCAACAGTCCGATATCTCCGTAAACCGGGATAAGATATCAAAAGCTCCCCTCGGAGGATTCAACAAGTTCGCCTCGGATGTCCAGTGGATGCTTTTCATAAACTATTCCGGCAGGCTCAATTGCGTCAACAAGCCGGAATCGGAAGAAGTTTACAAGCGCCTGAATGCCATTTTGGGCAATGATCCAGATCTGGAAATTGCGTACAGCATAGGCGGGATGATGATATCCAACAGCAATCCTCTGAAATCCGCTGAAATCTTCATGCGCGGAGCAAATAATCCCAACTTGAAGAGCAGCTGGAAACTTCCCTATTACGCAGGCTTTGTCCTTGACCACTATGTAAGCGACAAAGATGATCCCCAGCGCCTCAAAAAGGCCGAGGAAATGTTCAGGCTGGCGGCCTCCCGCACCGATCAGAACTCCCCCTTCATCACTTCTTCCCTGCTCAGGGTACGGGCAAAAAGAATCATCCAGAAAGGCAAATGGAACGGTATTGCGGTTGTGAATGATGAACAGGCTCTCCTTTGCGCATTGTTTGACGAATGGCGCAAGGCCGGCTCCGGCCCTGGAGAAGCCAGCCCGCAATCTTCCGACTCCTTGAACATCCCTGATATCAAGGCCAGACTTCTTAAGGCCGCACAGGCTGCCAAGGCCTCTGATCCGACCAATAAAAACATTGCTGAAACAATTAACAAAGTGATAAAGGTTGTCTCTGAAGACCAGCACCTTTGCGCAAGCTGCCTTACTTCTTACGATGCGGGGGACAAGTTCTGCTCGCTATGCGGAACAAGCGTGGCTGTCTATTCCGCCTGCCCCAAGTGCGCAGCTGTATTGAAAGGCAAGTTCTGCTCGCAATGCGGCAGTCCCGACAAGAAAGCTGTTGACGGGGTAAAATAATTTGAATTTTCAAATGAAAGCGGGCCGCTTAAAAGCCGCACCCTTCATTTTGGGTGCGGTTTTCATGGCCTACTTCATGTCTGACGCCATTCTGCGGCAGTTTGTGCTTTACAGGGCCGGGAGCCAATCAATAAGCTTAAATACCATACTGGACAATCTTCCCTCCGGGATTAGAGATGAAGTCAGACGGAAAATATTGATTGCAGAACTCAAAGATAAATTCCTTGCTGCTGCTACCGACGGGGAAAAAATTTCGGCGTCCATTTCCCTGGCCGCCGCGATATCCGAGAAAAACCTTCAAGAGAAATACGCTGAGATAATTGACAAATATCCTTCCGCCCCGGAGTCGGCACCGGCATTCGTCAATTATTTAATGGCGCCAAACACCGCGCTGAAGTCAATTTCCATCCCACGGTATCATGAATACGTCAAGCAGCTGCATGATCCTGAGTTCTTTTATGCTTTTGATGCGGGTTTCAACGCCTTAAAAAACAGAAAAGCCTCATCCGGAGAACTGATCGCCTTCCTTCTCCCCCTGCTTGAACTAAAGCCGGAATACCGTGAATACCAGCAACTTTATGTTGCACTGGCAGAACTGGCATTCCGGGAGGAGAATCAGGATGTTGAACTGAAAGCCAGAAAGCTTGAGGAAGCTTGCGGCAAACTTTCTTTCTACGATAAAAATCTCGCAGCCCAGGCGAAAAAGGCTAAAAAATAATGTTGAAAATTTTCGGCGTATTCGAAATCACTGTGAAAAAGATGAAAGAAGCGGCTTTTGCGCTTCTGCTGCTTATCGCCGCCTTGATCGGCGCCTGCATTTCAGAAATGGAGCAACTTTCATTCAGCCAGGACAGCGGCGTACTTTTCGGACTGATCTCCTTAGAGCAGGGAGCCCCCCTGCTGTCAGGGTTCGCCGTAATTCTTTTAATGACTGCGATAGTCGCTATATTCACCGCTGCCAACGACATTCCGAAAGACATAGAATCCAGAATGATCACGATCATCTTGAGCAAACCTGTCAAAAGAATAGAATACCTCTTCGGCAAATATCTCGGCATAATTGCAATATGCGTATGTTTTTTCATGACGGCTGCGATCGCCGCAACTGCAGTGCATTGGGCGAAAACCGGTGAAATATATGAGATTCAGCTGTTAGCC
>JBAZRS010000044.1:0-15653 GCA_041662825.1 Victivallales bacterium
ACTCAACATCGAACACTCAACATCGAACACTCAACATCGAACACTCAACATCGAACACTCAACATCGAACACTCAACTTCCAACTTCCAATGAGTTTGATTTTTAATTCGAGGTTCAATGTTGGACGTTGGATGTTGGACGTTCAAATTGTCTTTTCACACTCAGAAGCTCAATTCCCTCTGGAGGACGCGCAGGACGTTTTTGATGAGGTTCCCTCCGACCGAGGCGTATTTCCTCAGCCTGGCCGCTCCGGTTCTGCCTGCATTCGGCGAGGATTTGGAAAACTCGATGTCGATCTGATAATATGTTGAGACAGGCGTGAATAATCCGTTGTCGCCCTTGAATACGATGATCGGTCCGCCGTAGTTTTTCAGCAGCGGCGACGGGGGCAGTTCCGCCGGCATCGGGTTTATCCCGGTGACTTTCCCGGAATACGAGGATATCTCATCGCTGAGGGAGACGGAGACCCGGTCTCCTACTCTGATGTACTTTGCATCATCCTCCTGCACATAGGCTATGGCGTTACGGCCGGCCGGACCAAATATTTCACCGATCAATTCACCCTTCGCGAGCCATTTCCCGACTTTCAGGTGGCGTTCGTACAGGGCGAATACACCGTCGAGCTGGCTTACGGTACGCAGCTGCGCCGTCTTCCTTTCAACCTCGGCAACGGTGTCCCGGCTGTGCTCGAGGGTCTCCTTGCGGACACCTATCTGCCTTAGCTGCTCCCTGTCTCCCTGCGCCTGATCCAGCTGAATAAGATCAATCTCATAGTCGACCCTGGCCTCCATCCGCTTCCAGTCCAGGAAAGGATCCCGCTGGGCCATAACGGGTTCGCCTCGCTTTACGGCCTGTCCGTCCGTCAGGTTCAGCTCTTCAAGGAAACCGTTTACCGGAGCGTAAATCATCACAGAATCATTGGATTTCACCTCGCACGGGGCCACGATGTTCCACGGCAGCGGGATGGACAGTATTATCACAATGAACAGCGCTCCCCCCAGTGAACGCGCAACCTTGCCGTGTTTGAATTTACCCCAGTTCGCCAAGAGAAACTTCCCTTCGTCAATTACCGGTTTCAGTATCAGCAGCCATACTTCCAGAATCAGCAGTACAATACCGACTACTTTTATAAATTGAAAGTAGACAATCAGGATAATCGAGGTATAGAGGAATATCCGGTAGAGGAAGGCGCATATGCTGTAGATTATCAGGATCTGCCTCTTCCAGCCTGTGGCCGGATCCGGCGGAACCACCATGCCGAAAAGATACTTGCGCCAGAGTCCCCGCACAAGTTCTGTCCCGCGTTTCTGCAGGTTATCGATGTTCACTATGTCCATCAGCATGTAATAACCGTCATAGCGGATGAAGGGATTCCCGTTCACGAAGACTGTGTTGAGGATGCTGACCGCGAAAATGTAATACGCCACGGTATTTGCGGGCCCAGAGCTTGTGTTCGCCCAGACAAGGGCGGCAAAGCCGCCGATCAGCAGTTCACTGAAGACCCCCGCCCCGTCTATCTGGAATCTCTTCCATCTGTCCGGGATCCTCCAGGAATCCGTGATGTCCGTGTAGAAGCGCGGGAAGAATACAATGAAGGCGACACCCATTTTACGGACACGGCACCCGTAATTGCGCGCAGTATAGGCGTGGGCGAACTCATGTATGACTTTTATCAGCACGATGGCCAGCGAATACCGCAGCAGCCCCTGAATGGAAATTGAGGCTATGAAGGCGTCTGCAAACTTGTAGAAATTGACTATCAGGCAGAAATAGCCGACCGCCGCCACCATTTTCAGCGTGAAAAGCGTCCAGGGATTGAAAATCAACCTCACCTTATCCAGCGTCCTCTGGAGAAACCTGTCCGGCGAGATGAGGGGAATTCGGAAAAACAGGTATGTCGAAAGCACAATGTGCCAGAACATCGACTTCCTGAAATCCCTGGCCTTGATGTTTTTCGCCTCTGTAAGGCCGTAAACAGGCTTGAACAGACTGCTCTGCTGCAGAAACAAAAGAAGTTTGACAGCCTCCTGCTTGTCCGCAGTTATGCCGGATTCCCTGAGTTTGTTTAAGAAATCACCCATTTCCTGATTGCCGGACAGGCAGCTGATGATCCGGTAGTCTTTTTCTGAAAATCGGAAATAGTTCCCGGAAACCGGATCGAATATCACCCAGGTGACTTTTCCCTGCTCATCGGTGCCGCCCTTGAATATTTCCAGATCCGGACGCAGTTCGCCGGTGAATTCCTGCTTGGGCGGAGAAGCGGCCGCAGGAGCCGCCTGCGGCTGAGAGGGATCGTTTGAATTTTTGTCGTCCGGTATAATCATAAAAAGGTAGTTAAATCCAATTTGGACGTCCAACATTCAACATCCAACGTTGAACATCGAATTTAAGATTCAGGTTCATTCGAAGTTGGAAGTTCGATGTTGAGTGTTCGATGTTCATTTTTCAATCATCCAATAATCCAGCCATTAAATCCAATTTGAACGTCCAACATTCAACATCCAACGTTGAACCTCGAATTTAAAAGACAGATTCATTCGAAGTTGGAAGTTCGATGTTGAGTGTTCGATGTTCATTTTTCAATCATCCAATAATCCAGCCATTAAATCCAATTTGAACGTCCAACATTCAACATCCAACGTTGAACCTCGAATTTAAAAGACAGATTCATTCGAAGTTGGAAGTTCGATGTTGAGTGTCCGATGTTGATTCATTTTCCAATCATCCAATAATCCATCCATCCAATCACCCATTCCCCTACAGCTGCCTGTACCAGAGAACCATATGGCGGAAGAGATAATATCCCAGCGACACCCTTGATCCGGATACCCTGGCAATGCCGCGCATGCCGCAAATGAGATTCTGCTTTTTGCCGTCCGGCAGACTGACCCGGATCAGGTAGCAGTAGATGTTTTTCTCGGTGAGTATGGGTTTTGGACTGACGGCAGAGACCGTGCCTCCCAGGGGACTTCCGGGCCTGGTATGCAGGTACAATGCGACTTTGCAGTCAGCTCCGAGAACCGAGGCGTTGCGCTCGTCCAGTGAAATCTGCGCTATCAGGCTTTTTGTTTCAAGTATTTCAAAGAGTTTTTCGCCGGCGCGCACCGCCTTGCCTTCAAGCTTGTTGGCATCGCCGATATCCAGGATGCCGTCGGCCTCGGCGCGCACAACACTCCTGTCCAGATACCACTGGTTCCGCTGGATGTCTATGGCCGCCTTGTTCTTCTGCAGTTCCAGCAGCTTCACCTGACCCCGTTTGGCCGCCTCCTGAAATGACTGCATCTGGATGAGGTCGAACTGCGCGGAGATCCTGTTGTACTCATTGCGGGCGCTGTTCAGGTTGAAAATACGCTCCTCCGTATTGAATTCGAGGATTATGTCGCCGCTTTTGACGATGTCGCCGCTTTTAAAATGGCAGGTGGCGACGACCCCGTCGAACAGGGAGTACGCAATAACCTCTTTCTCCGGTATTATTTCAAACTCCGACGATACCGTCTGCCTCATCCGTACCGCCACAGACGCAATGGCGAACAATACCAGCAGCATGACAAGTATCCTGGACGGCCGCATCCAGGTGCGGCGGTCAATCCACCTTTTCACCATCGGCGTACGGCGGCGGTTCAATATGTAATAAAGCGACTCGTTGTAGTGCTGGCGCAGAAGGGAAAGGACGGCCGAGGCCACTGCGGCCTGCTCCTTCTGTCCGAATTCTATCACCCAGATGAAATTGCCGCTTTCTTCATCTTCCTTAAGTCCCGGCTCGGCAACCGGCACCAGATATGTGGCCTCCGAGGTCTTCATGATGTATTCCAGGGCGGTGACGGCGTCAGATTCCGCATTGACGGAGGAGAGCGTTTCCTTGTCGACGAGAGTGACTTTCGAAATTTTGGCAAACGGCCGGACCAGGGTTGCAAGTTCCTGACAGTATTCCGAGTTGTGTTTGACGTCCGGCTGGCCTGAAACGGCTATTATTTTTGGTTGGAGCCCCCTCATGTCCACAAGGGCCGAACGGCTGTAGGGAAGGGCGAGGACGCTGTTGTTGACCACATGTCCGGCCCAGTTTATCAGGTCGTTTTTTTCAAACGCCTCATGCCCGAGCCGCAAAATGGCTGAAAGCGCATTCAGTTTGCCCTTGAGGAGCAGAACCTCCTTTGACTGCTGCTGGTCGATGCTCATAGTTCAATACTCACAGTTGATAGTTGAAAGTTCTTGGCTGTAGCCGCGTCACTCCGCTGACGCGTCTTAATTCCCGGAAAGCGGCAACAGAGTGCCGCTGCTACAAGATATCCAGCGCATCACTTCCCGGCCGACGCGTCCTTATTCAAATCCTTATCCGATGAAAGGAGGTGTCCCGACATTCCGGCTGACAGCGCCCCGTCACGGTTGTCTATCAGGAGTTTGATTTCAAATGTGCGGCTGCCGTAATCAATTTCCCCGCCGATTTCATAAACTGTGCCGCTGTGAGCGGTTCCGGTCTCATCGACCCGGACCTTCTGCGACTCACCTATTTTCACAAGGTTCCGCTCCGAAGAGGGAAGATGCATCACGGCAAGCAGCTGGTTGTCGTCGATTATCTGGATAAGCGCCTGCCCGACCTTGACAAATTCATGTTCCTGCAGGAGTTTTTTAACGAGGCGGCCGGCAAACGGGGTGGCGATATGGCAGGATGCCAGATCCTGTTCGGCGAGTTTCAAATTGGCATCCTGGAACGTCTGCTTTGAATTCGCAATGTCAAGTTCAAGCTCGCACCTTTCGACATCCTGCAGGCCTTGCAGCCCGCGTTTGTGGAGATCTCTTGTCCGGGAAAGGTTCTTGTCGGCAAAAGCGACTCCCGCCTTGGATTCAATGCAGGCGGATTTCGCCTTTATGAGCCGTTCTTTAAAAGTATCGTCGTTGAGGTCGATAAGCATGTCCCCGGCCTTGAATCTTTCGCCTTCCTTAAACTTGTGCGAGCGGACTGCAGTTTCCACCATTGACGACAGAATCGCCTCCCGGAACGGGAAAAGCACTATTTTCACCGCAGAACCCTCAGCTTCAGGTTCAGCAGCGGAAGATTTCAGGTTCAGGATGGAAAAACCGCAGACCGCGATTGATAAAATCAGTATTTTTGCAGGATTGGAGAAATGCATTTAGAGATCCTTGGTGTTTTGTGAACAAAAAATCTTCGTAACATACAGGTGTTTATGCAATTTAGCAAAACGACTGCCGCAAAGAGTCGCCTCTTTTCAGGGTTTCCATTATTTTACATTCAATCACTGTTTGCAATTATGCGAAAAGATAATATGTTTTGCGTTGCTTTAGTATAGTCTGCAGGTTGGGAAAAGAGATTCAGGTCTTTTGCCTGTCGGTTAAAAAAACTAAATTTAATCAAAGAAAGGTGGGAGTTTTTATGGAAGACCAGAAAGAGAAAGAAATTTTTGCGGACGGCATCGGACAGATTCACTTTGTGGGCGGAATGGTCCGCTTTGATTTCATCACATTGCAGCCCGATCCAAAAGGTAAAGGCGAACCCACCCCTGTTTATAACGAAAGAATCATCATGCCTCCCCAGGGCTTCCTTAACGCCTTCAATTCCATGCAGCAGCTGATCGACAAACTTCTTGAGGCCGGCGTGCTTAAGCGGAACGAAAACGCTGACGCCAAGACTGACAAAAAAGACAAGAAATAATTCATGCCTTCTGCGGCGATGCTGTTGTGGCAGAGCATGACTGGAGATGACAGAAATCGCAGTTATGAAAATTAGATTTAATCAAGTTTTTGTAATTGCGGTTACTGTCATTTTTTTTACCAGTTGCAGCAGTGAAGACGCCTATCGCCGCGAACGCGTGATAAAAGCCGACAAGCACTTCGAAAACATTGCCGGACGCGTTATAGAAAAAGGCAAGGTTTTCCAGTTGCCCGAGTGCATCGAACTGGCGCTTAAAAACAACTTGGATCTGCAGGTCAGCGAACTCAAGGAAAAGATCGCTAACGAGCGCGTTACGGCTGAAATCCTCGGGATGCTGCCGGATCTGACTGTCACCAACGACTACAAGGCCCGCAACAATGTCCCCGGTTCATCAAGTAAAAGCCTGGTAACAGGCGGTGCGACCTATGGATACAGCCAGAGCCAGGATCAGGATGGCAACGAATTCAAAGTTGAGCTCCTGTTCAGCGCACTCGACTTCGGTTTGGCCTATCTCAACGTTGTCCAGGCTCAGGACCGCACGCTCATCGAGAAGCAGCAGACCCAGCGGGCGGCACAGAACCTGAGGCTTGACGTGGCCAAGGCGTATTTCCGCGTCGCCGCCATTCAGGACGCCATTGAAACCACCGAAAAACTGCTCGAAGAATGCCGGAATATAGATAGCGCCTTCATGGAGCTGTCAAAAACCAAGGACGTTTCGCTCCTTAGGCTCCTAGATGAGCACAAACGCTTCATTCGCATGCAGCAGAGACTGATGGATTTCCGTCGCAGCTATCTGAATTCCTGCATTGAACTGAGGACGCTGATGGGTTTCTCCCCTTTCGGTGAAATCCACGTGGATTCTTCGGTACTCGCCAAGCTTTCGGACATTGATCTGCCGGAGATAGATCTCCTGGAAAAAATCTCCCTCACCGAACGTCCGGAACTCTTCAACCTGGACATTCAGGCAAATATAACCCTCAACGAGTCGAGGAAGGTTATTCTCATGATGTTCCCAAACGTGCAGATGGTTGGAGATTTCAACAATTCCAGCAATTCCTTCCTCCTGCATACGTCCTGGTGGGAAATCGGCGTCCGGGCGGCTTATAACGTTTTAAAACTGCCTCAGCATATCGCCAGATACAGGGCCCTCAACGGGGAAATGACCGAAATAGAGATGCAGACGCTCTCCATGACGATCGGAGTGATGGCGCAGGTCAGGATTTCGCAGGCCGAGATGCAGGAGGCGAAAGAGCGTTACGAACTCGATGAAAAGGTCTATCAGATCTACTATCAGCATTTGGAATACGCCCTGGGCAGCTTCACTTTGGGAGGGGCCCTCTCCCAGCTCGAGATTGACCGCATGAAAATGGAAACAGCCGAAGCCCAGATTCAGAGGACACAGGCCCTCGGCACTTATTATGTGGCGTATTACCGCCTTATGAATGCGACCGGACTCAGTTCCATGGATCCCGAGACGATCAAGAAGTTGAAGGAGAAGATAGAAAAGTCCGAATCCGCCGACCTGACCCCTCTTCAAAAGAAACAGGAGAACCTGGAACTCAGGGATCTCAAGGACGATATGAAGACAATTGAGGCGCAGGACAAAAAGGACTTTTCACAGCCCCTCGGGCTTGAGCCTCCGGGTTCCAAGTGAATATCCAATATCGAACCTGGAGCAGCAAAGCCACAACCAAATATCGAAATTCGAAACAATAAAACCTGAAATTAAAATTTTATAATTTTTAAAACTTTGAATTTGGAGTTGTTTCAAACATTTTTTTGAGAATTATAGCTTCTTTGTTTCGAACTTGTTTCGAACTTGTTTCGGATTTCGTGCTTCGGATTTTATTTGCAAACAAAGAACGTGCAAAAAAAAAAAGAATATGACGGATTGTATTACGGAATATCCAATTACGAAGTATAAGCGGTAAGAGGAAAAGTGTGTGAGTATGTGGAGGTGTGAGTTCAAATTTCTTGTTGGAGTTCACGGCTTTAGCGTATCTTTGACTTGCGATAGTCCAACAATCCATTAATCCAATAATCCATGGTATGATCATGCTTCCATTTTCAAGTATAGATGAAAAGATGGTAAGGAACCGGATTGAATGTGTGACCGAAGGTGATGTGAGACGCCTCCTCGGGAAAGACAGGTTGGAAACTGCTGACCTGATACCGCTAATTTCTCCGGCGGCCCTGCCCCTGCTCCCTCAAATGAGGAAAAAGGCGGCAGTCCTTAAGAAAATGCATTTCGGGAAAACCGTCAGGCTCTACATGCCCCTCTACATCTCCAGCTACTGCATAAACAACTGCCTCTACTGCGGATTCAGGACAGCCAGCCGGAGCGAGAGGAAAAGGCTTACCCAGAAAGAAGTGCTGAAAGATGCAGAGGTGATCAAAAGCCATGGTGTAGACTCGCTCCTCCTAGTCACCGGGGAGGATCCGAAATTCATTTCCGTAGAATTCCTGAGCAATACGGTAAGGGAGCTTAAGAAAATGTTCTCATACGTCTCCCTCGAAATATATCCCATGGATGTCGAAGGGTATCGCGAGCTTTTCAATGCCGGAGCCCATGGCCTGACGGTTTATCAGGAGACTTATGACAGGAAGCTTTACAAGAAACTCCACCCTTCCGGCCCCAAAAGGGATTACGATTACCGTCTTGACGCCCCGGCAAGGGCGGCCAAGGCGGGTTTCTACAATATCGGGATAGGCGCGCTCCTGGGACTTTATGACTGGCGGATTGAAGCTGTTTCAATTGCCGCACATGCGATATGGCTGAAAAAACATTTCTGGAAAAGCAAGATCCAGTTTTCCTTTCCCAGGATCACCCCGATAGAAGGCGGCTTCAATGCGCCGTCGCCTGTGTCAGAGCTGGAACTTGAACAGATGATGCTCGCATTCAGGATGCTGTTCCCAGAAAGCGACATTGTCATCTCCACCAGGGAAAATTGCGAATTCCGCAGCCGGGCCGTCCAGACCTGCGCAAACCAGATGAGCGCAGGCTCCTCAGTGGTTCCGGGCGGCTATTCTTCCCCAAAGAAAGGGATCCTGGGCCAGTTCGACCGCCGGGACACCAGGACTGTCAGACAGGTTAAGGACGACTTGAAGAAACTCGGGCTCGAAGCGGTTTTCAAAGACTGGGACAAGTGCCTGGGGGCGTAAAGATATGAACATCGAACATTGAACTTCGAACTTCCAATATAGAATTAGGGAATTTGAAATGAAAATTGCAGTAAACGGGAAAAACAGGAAAGTCGAAGCCAGGACACTTGAAGAGCTTATGACATTTCTGAAATATGATCTGGGAAGAACTCTGGTGTCGGTGAACGGGAATGTGGTCGGGAAAGACAAATACTCCAGGACCATCCTCGCCGAAGGGGACAAGGTGGAAGCTTTCTCCTTCGTGGGCGGAGGGTGAGGAAAGAAGACAGCAGTTATCGGCGATCGGTAAAGATTGGAGTTCGAACTTCAGTTTGGCCCCCAATTCATTTTGTGGTAAATAATTTTTCCGCTGGCGGAAAAATTAATATAGAACAGGAAGGGTGTAATGAAAAAAAACGAAGAGCCATTCTTCTCTTCAAATCCGCCGGGAGTGACAGAGCGGCTCCGGAAGAAGCGGGTTTTCATTGCCGGAGCCGGCGGACTCGGTTCAAATGTCGCCACTTCCCTGGTGAGGGCCGGGGTCTCGGATCTGGTCATTGCAGATTTTGACCGCATAGAGCCTTCCAATCTGAACCGACAGCAGTACTTCCGGGATCAGGTCGGGATGCTGAAGGTTGACGCCCTGAAGGAAACCCTGCTAAGGATAAATCCTGATCTGAAGATAAAAACGATTTCAAAAAAAATAACATGTCTGAATTGTGAAAGTATAATTTCTGCGTCCTCAGAAATTATTTTTGAATGTTTTGACAGGGCGGAAGCCAAAGCCATGATCGCCGCATTCTGCATGAAGGAACGTCCCGGAATACCTGTGATTGCCGTTTCAGGTCTTGCAGGAACCGGCGAATGCGGAATAATAAAAGTCAGGAAAGGCCCTGCCAATCTCTGGATCGTGGGGGACCTGAAAACTGAGATGAATCCAGAAAACGGAACAATATCCAGCAGGGTCGCCTATACCGCCGCCCTCCAGGCTCATACGGGGATCAGGATAATGCTGGGCCTGGAATTGCCTTGATTCAAAGGCATGGCGGGAAAATTGCGTTCATAAGGTGAACTGATTGCAAAATGCAAGAAAACTGTTGTCGCGGGAATATCTCTTGTTGGTGTTCACAACTTTAGTGTGTCTTGGTATTCAATGAGTTAGGCGGCCGAAGCCGCAACTTTTGAACAATCGAATATCGAACAGCCGAATAACGAATTACGAAGTGAAGATAATCTGAACGTATAGTGGAGTGGATTTTTGATTTACGAGCGTGACAACGCTCCATGGAGTGCGGTAATTTATTACCGCCTTGTTTCGTGAAATTTATTTCACGGCATTCATATAGGACGGAATAAATTCCGTCGTTAAAAGCGGCAATGAATTGCCGCACTCCAAGTGCGAATTTCGCAATTCGCAGAAAATGAAGTTCTGAAAATTGGATATTCATGAACTTTGAAATTCCTTTACGTTAAATTAGGCGGCCAAAGCGCCGCAACTTTAAATAAAGTGAACACCAACTTAATCAATCAGTTCAAGAGAGGTAAATTTGAAATTACCTCGAAGTAATTATTAAAAAAAGGAGTTGCTTTCATGAAACTCGTCTGCGTTCACGGAAGCCCGCGGGAAGCGGGGAATAGTTCGAAGATAGCTGATCGCCTCTGCGCTTTAATACAGGCGAAGGGGCATTTGGCGAAGTCTTATTACCTGAACAGGCTCAAATACACCGGCTGCCAGAGCTGCATGGGATGCAAGGGTAAGTCTGAAATATGCGTATTGCAGGACGACCTCACGGAAGTCCTTTCCGAAGTCAAATCTGCAGACGTGATCGTCCTCGCCAGCCCGATCTTCTTCGGCGATCTTTCCGCGCAAATGAAAGGGTTTGTCGACAGGACCTACAGCTATCTTACCACGGATTACAAGAGCAGGCTCCTTCCCGGAAAAAAACTGGTCATGATACTTGCACAGGGAGATCCCGACAAGAAGCATTTTGCAGACGTCTTTCCTCGCTACAATGAGTTTTTCAAGTGGCACAATATCGGGGAAAGCCACCTGATACGCGCCTTTTATTCGACCGGTAGCGAGTCGACCCCGCTCGATTGCGCCTACAGGGAGGCAGATGAGATAGCGGCGAAGATCAACCGCTGATTCACATTTGTCCAGCCGTCAATCAATGCTATTTTATGCGCTCATATTTTTTCCGGATGCCGGAAAAAATATTAACCAGGAGAAAATACATGAAGATTGCCAAGAACAAGATTTACATCGGGGATGTCGCCGTAAGGGATATTGCAACTGAATACGGGACACCCACATACGTCTATGACGAGAACAAGATCCGGGAAAACTATCGCAGGGCGCTGAAGGCGTTTTCAAAACATTATCCCGACTTCAGGTTCTTCTATGCTGTCAAGGCATGCAACAATCCCGCGATAGTCAACATCCTCCGCCAGGAAGGCGCCGGCATTGACGCCGCCAGCGTAAATGAAATACTTCTCGCCAAAAAGGTGGGACTCGGCGGCGAAGACGTGATGTTCAGCGGAAATTTCCTTTCAGACGACGATATCAAATTCGGGCTTAAGAGCGGTGTGATCTTCAATCTCGACGATCCTTCAATCCTGCCGCGCGTAATGGAACAGGGAAAACCCAAGATCCTCTCGTTCCGCGTAAACCCCGGATACGGGAAGAGCAATGTCGGCGAATTTGTCACGAATGCCGGCCCGAACGCCAAATTCGGTGTCCATCCAGACCAGGTGATGGATGCCTATCGTGCGGCCAAAGAAGCCGGGATAACCCGTTTCGGCGCCCACATGATGCCGGGCTCCTGCATCACCGAGCCCGAATACTTCTCATTCATCACCAATCTCCTCATGGACATAATCGGCAAGGTCGGTAAAAAACTGAAAATCCAGTTTGAGTTCATTGATCTCGGCGGTGGTCTCGGCATCCCCTACCGCCCCGGCGAAGAGGGCCTGAATGTCGATGAAGCCGCAAAACAGGTGGCGGGCGCCTTCAAATCCAAAGTCAAGGAATACGGACTCAAGCCCCCTCGCCTCATGATGGAGCCTGCAAGATATTTTGTCGGCAACGCCGCGTGGATTGTCGGCAAAGTCCATTCGATAAAGGAATCCTACAAGAAAATCATAGGTACAGACATAGGCATGAACACCCTTGCGCGTCCGGCCATGTACGGGGCGTATCACCATATTTACATTGACGGCAAGGAAAAGGATCCGAGGGAGAAAGTCGGCCTTTGCGGACAGCTCTGCGAGAACACAGACTTCTGGGTCAAGGAACGCGAGCTTCCCTCGACAATCAAGGAAGGCGACATAGTGGTGGTTGAAAATGCGGGAGCCTACGGTTTCGCAATGAGCTACCAGTACAATGGCCGCCTGCGTCCGGCCGAAGTCCTTGTGAACGGAAAAGATCATTACCTCATCCGCAAACGCGAAGAGTTCGAGGACATGGTCAGGAACACATCCGTCCCGGATTACCTGAAGAGGTAATGGGAGATACTGTGGCCGCTTCAAAATCAAAAATTTCAAAGCCTACTTTGGAAGACATGTCCACTCTCTGGGGCGGGGATACGGATGCAAAACATCTAAACAAACATCCGCGCGCAGCCTGGTTCAGGGAAAGCAAATATGCGATGTTCATTCACTGGGGCCTGTATTCGGAGGCGGCCGGTGTCTGGAACGGCAAGAACTGGCACGGAATTGCTGAATGGATTATGCGCCGCGCGAAAATACCGGTGACCGAATACGAAAAACTTGCCGCGCGTTTCAACCCCTCTCACTTCAATGCCGACGGGATTGCGAAACTCGCAAAGGACGCCGGCATGCGGTATATCGTAATCACCGCAAAACACCATGAGGGATTTGCCATGTTCAAGTCGGCCGCAAGCAAGTTCAACATAGTGGATGCGACCCCGTTCAAGCGCGATCCCATAAAGGAACTGTCGGATGCTTGCGCCAAGCACAAGCTCGGACTCGGATTCTATTACTCTCAATATCTCGACTGGCATGAAAAAGATGCTGCGGGCAACGACTGGGAATTCAGCGAACCTCGCAACTTTGAACATTATATGAATACAAAGGCGCTGCCGCAGATCAAGGAACTTCTTACCAACTATGGCCCTGTAGCGCTGATATGGTTCGATACTCCCGGCTCGATAACGCGGGAGGCGTCACAGTCCCTCTACGATTTAATTCACAGACTCCAGCCGGAATGCCTGGTCAACAGCCGTATTGGAAACGGTCTCGGGGACTATTCGAGCCTTGGCGACCAGGAAGTGCCCCTGGTTGTATCGGACGGACTTTGGGAGACGGTTGACACTCACAATGACACATGGGCGTACAGCAGGCATGATCACCACTGGAAAAGCCCATATGAAATCATCAGCCGCCTTGTCCGTGTGGCAAGTCTTGGCGGAACATACATGCTCAACGTCGGCCCTACGGGAAAAGGAGTGATTCCCCCTGAATCCGCAACAATATTGCGTCTTGCCGGAAAATGGATCAAGATCCATGCTGAGACAATATACGGATGCCAGCGTTCACCCATTTCCCTTCAGCCCTGGGGAGTCGCCACCATGCAGCCTCAGACCATGTATCTGCATGTTCTTGAATGGCCTAAGAACTGGAACCTGATTGTCCCCGACATAAGGCTTCAATCACCACAGGCGACAGTTTTCGCCACAGGCGAGAAACTTCAGCTATCGCAGAGGAAAGGGATTATTACAATAAAAATTCCCCCTCTCGCACCGGTATCTCCGGTAACAGTAATCTGCCTGAAGTTCAGCGGCAGATTGTCCGTCACCGGAATCAGGAGGATTCTGCATCCGGGCCTGTCCAACTCCTTCGAGGCCCCGTTTGCGGAAATCGCACATTGCAGCAATGGCAAGCGTCAGTGGATGGAAAAGTTCGGCGACTGGCATCATGCGGACGTCATAGAAAACATTTCCAACGGCAGTACCCTCTCCTGGCAGTTCGACGCATTGGGAAGCGAACTCCGCAATGTTGTCCTGGAATACGAGTGCCTGCCTGCAGCCGACGATTCGGAACTGGAGTTTTCACTTGGAGCAGCGCGCTGGTTCTTTCCAGTACATACGACCGGTAACGGACATGCCAGAAGGACACGCATGCGCCGTGAAATCCTCGGGGTGGTCCAGATTCCAAAGGCGGGCACATATTCCCTTGCAATAAGAGCAACCGACATAAAAGGATCAAATGAATTCATAATCAGGAGAGTTGTTTTGGATCCTGTGAGATGAAAACCTTGCATATTGCACGAATAATCACCTTGACTTCGACAGTTTTTAATATGGAAAAACCCTGTGGATAATTTGGAATTCAGTGATCCTGCGAATGTCCAGCCCCCTCCTTCATGGGCGGTAGGACAGATCAGCCGGTCTCCCGACCTGGACGTTCTGCCAGGATTCCAGAATCCCCCCGCGGGATTCGGAGTCGTGCCGTTCTACTGGTGGCTCGGGGATCCGCTTACGAAGGAAAGGCTCTCCTGGCAGCTGGACCAGCTCTCAGACATGGGCATCAGCGGACTGCAGATAAATTATGCGCACAGCGACCATGGAGGAATCTCTTATGGCCTGACGCTGCCGAGTGATCCCGAACTGTTTTCCGAAGACTGGTGGAAACTTGTCGCATGGTTCATGGAGGAGGCGAAGAAGCGGGGCATGGCGATAAGCCTCAGCGACTATACGCTGGGCCCGGGACAGGGCTGGTGCTTTGACGAGGTTGTCAGGGACAATCCGGAAATTGCGGGCATCCGCCTGAAACTGGTCAGGGGCGAAGCTCCGGCTGATGCTCTTGTCTCAACGACCGTAAAAGGTTCCGACGGCAAACCTGAAACCGTCTCCGTCTGCGCCGAAAAGGTCGAGATGTCGTTTGATCCCATGAATCCGCTGTCGGGAAAAGAGTACGCAGGCAAATTCTTCGGCAAGTTCGAAGAGCGTTTCCCAGGCGAATGCGGAAGGGGCTTGAACTTCTTCTTCTCAGACGAGCTTGCATTCGGAATCAGGGGAAACATCTGGAATTCCCGTTTCGCCGAGGAGTTCAGGAGGCGGAAGGGTTACGACATTGTTCCGGAACTGCCTGCCCTCTTCATGGACACAGGGCCGCGTACACCTAAGGTCCGGATGGATTACAGCGACGTGATGGTCGCGCTGACCGAGGAGAATTTCTGGAAGCCGCTGTTCGACTGGCACCAGAGCCGCGGGATGACCATGGGCTGCGATCACGGCGGACGAGGGCGCGATGTCGTGGAATTCGGGGATTACTTCCGGACGCAACGCTGGAACCAGGGGCCGGGCTGCGACCAGCCGAACCTTGGGAAGAACATCATCAAGACGAAGGTTGCCAGTTCAATCGCGCACCTCTACCTGCGTCCGCGGGTCTGGCTCGAGGGTTTCTACGCCAGCGGCTGGGGAACGACAGCGGCGGGACTGGCAGATGCGACATTCGCAAATTTCGTGATGGGACACAACCTTCTTTCACTCCACGGTCTCTACTACTCCACCCACGGCGGCTGGTGGGAATGGGCGCCGCCATGCAACGGGTTCCGTATGCCGTATTGGAAGGACATGAAAGGATTCATGGACTGTGTCGGCCGCCTCAGCTATCTCCTGAGCCAGGGACATCACCGCTGCGATGTCGCGATCCTTTATCCGGTCGCTGCAGTGGAGGCAGGCATGGACGGGGAAGATGCTGTAAAGACGGCTTTCGATGTCGCTGAAAAATTATATTCCGGGAGCGTTGATTTCGACTTCATGGATTTCGAATCTCTGGCGCGCGCAAAAGTCGTTGGAAATGAACTGCAGGTCTCGGGCGA